>NZ_JBPWAP010000007.1:0-155342 GCF_051776705.1 Bacillus cereus group sp. BceL291
AATACTTTCTTTAATACCATTCACACTTTTTTCAATCTCGGTTGTTTTTTTAGTGAATTCATCATTCGTTACTTGATTTTCTGGAGCTGGTGTCCAATCCTGTGGCTTATTCCCTTTATATAGGGCAACCCATTCTACAGTTGCCTTTGTAGCATTATTTGGATAATTATATAAGTTTAATCTCCGTTCATTCCCACTTGTAGTTGTAACAGCTTTGAAAGTTACATAAGTTATTCCGTTAGCATAGACACTTGTTGCATATCCAACATTATTTGAACCACCATTCTGCCAAATTCCAAATTGCTGGCCTTGCGGGACACTTCCTTTAATTACAAAAGTATATTCCTCACCTGCAACAAAATTTTCAGTTAGAGAATATGGATTGATTAGATAATCTGTTTTTTCATATTTGACATTCGAATCTAATAACAGATTACGACCACCAGCTTTATCGTTATTAACCTTTGTTTCTATTTTTGTTAACTTTTCACTAATCTTCCCTGCTGCTTCTTTGATCTCTGTTGTTACTTTGGTTAAAACATTGCCATCTGCAAGATCTTCAGGAGCAGGTCGCCACGAATATTCTTTGTTACCTATAGTTATAATCAATTGCGGTGAGCTTTGCTGATACCAACAACCAGCAGGAGGGTTTGCATCGGGCTCTACACGAAAATGACTCTCGTTATCCGTTCCTGGTGATGACATCATGCCCGCTGTCACTACGAAAGAAACACTTACACGTTGCCATTGATTAGTAGATTTATTTGGACGAATTCCAGTAGCACCTGGTGCGAAATAGAAAGTGTGTTGTAACTCTTGACCATCCGGTAAACCTTTTACACGAGTAAAAATTGAATAGGTTACTTTATCTCCTACTTTTACAACTTTTCGATCTACTAAATCCTTGAAGTTATACGCTAAAGCAGTCCATGATGATTGAGTTTCTACGACTGTATTCCCTTGAAAAACATCCTTTGAAATTTTGACTTTATCTGCTGACTTAAGCCACCAACGATTGTCTGCTTGCGCAATGGTCAAAGCGCCATCAAAAGATTTGGAACCGATTAACAAGTTTCTTACATCGTCATTAAAGTTTGCTACACTTTCTTTAACTTCAGAAATAACTCTCTTATTTCCGTCCACATCATTTACTAAGGTGTTGATTTTACTTGTAGTATCAGTACTATTTTTCGTTAATGTTTCAATAGAAGTTTTAAATCCCTCAGAATCCTGTTCAAACTTGGTTACTTTTTTATCAATTTCACCTTGATCTCTTTGTACATCAGAAATAGTTCTCGTAACTTTTTGAAGGCTTTCTGTTACTTGATTAAATTGTCCAGTGGTTTCTTCTTGCGCTTCTTCCACTTTCTTATTTAATTCTTCTTTTGTGAGTTCTATATCCTTATTAACCTGCTCCAGTGTATCTTTTTTAATTGATTCCACATCAGGAATAAGAAGCTCCCAATCTTTCCCGTTCCACACTTTTAAAACACCAGGTTTACCGTTGCTAATGTCTCGCCATATCGTCTTGCCAATTTTAAGATTCGTCGTTGGCTGATTTACAGCCTCGATGATTTCTACTGTATTATTCTTCAAATTTTCTTGAACTTTCTCTGCTAACTCTTTCGCTGCTTGCGAATCTTTTTGCGCTTCAGTTACTTTTTTATCAGTATCTTTTACAAGTTCTTCTAATCTATCTAACAATTCTTTATTCGCTTTATTTCCTAGAGTAGCACGAATCTTATTGTACATTTTTCTTAACTCTTCGTTCGCATCAGTAATTTCACGATAGTCACCAAATACATATTGATCTTGTGAAGGATCAGTAAATGATTCATCGCCAGCAATAACACGAGCTTCTAAATACAGTTTAGGTGTAAATCCAGTATCTTTAATTCGGATTGTATCACCTTCATTTATCAATTCGTGAGCTAGTCCAAATATACGACCGATACTTTGCGCTTGAACTTCATAAGAAATAAAGGTATTCACACGTTTTGCTAACTCTGTTTTCATAAGAGTCATTAAACGCTCTGGAGTTATATCTTGTTCTGTTTCTGGCGTATAAAATCCAAATTTATGCTTTCCGTGTGCATTCCACCGTTGGAACGCATCATTATCAACAATGTAAGGAAGTCCGTTATTAATGGTTTCGATTGTAATAGGTTTATCACCTTCACCTCGTACAAAACCAACAAGTGCTGTACAAATATCCCTTGAGTGCTCAATACGTCTAACACCAACTAAATCTTTTTCTAGCACTACTTCTTTTCCCGTTTCTTGACCACGTTTCTTTATCATATCGACATACCAGCCAGTAATTTGAGAACCTACTACTTCGACACGATATTGGATTTCTAACTCAAACAAAGCCGCAATTTTCTTTAAAAAAGTGAGGGGATCGATAAATTCATCAATAGTCATCGTATGGAATGAAGAATAATCCGTTTTTCCACGTTTCCATTTCGAATCCGCAAGAGCAATATCAATAAACGTATTAACTGTTTCGCTCTCAATGCGTTGTGGTTTAATGAACCCATCTTTGGCTATTTGAACCCAGGCACCAGACGAATGCACAGTTAATGATCTATCATTTGAATCTTTTTCTACTTCATTGTTAATAACATACGGAACAATTCGACCATCTCGTACTTCCTTTAAAACCAAGTTCTGCTGTTGTAATGTAATTGCATGTGGAGTGCCGTCAAAAGTTTTGAAATCTAACGTATCAATGTTATTCTTAATTTCCCAATGACGTTTATCTTCCCAGTAATCTTTTGGTTGAATGACTGATATAATCTGATCTGTTTTGAAATCAACAATATGAAGTATCCCACTTGGCGTTCTCATCTAAATCGCTCCCTATATTTAACCTTTGCTGTTCCTATATCGGAAGGCATAATTTCAAGTTTATTAGTACCTTTATTGATAATAGGAAAATTACTAAAAATGTCTTTTATGTTAATAGCATTTTTCCCTTCAATACTGACATGGCTGGTTTCTGTATCAATTACGACTTTGTCACCAACATCGACTATATAAGGCGGTGTATTTTGATTATTTAAATTCACTTTCCAAAATTTTAAATCAGAAACTGTCATCGCTTCTACTGGCGGAACATCTTGCCACTGCATGATACTAATCTGTATTTGAGCTGCTTTTTCCATATGTTTATTGTCTTTATCGGTCCATCTTGCAAAGCGCTCTGAATCATCTTTTTCTGTTCCAGGAAGAAATTTTGAAATATAAGCCTCCCAATCATTACCGGTTCTAGCAATCCACAACCTACCATAATACTGATTCCATGTATTCGGGTAATCACCACTCTCATAAATTAAACCTGTTTTTCCAGGCTTATTATCATATCCAATTACCATTGTTCCAAAATTTTGTTCTGCTTGCCAATAGAGGTCATTCATAGCGATTTTTGAAAGAACTTTGCTGTTTTCATCGAGTATGGCTATCTCAACCCTTCCCATTTCATTGATCTTTTTACTTTTACACGTAACGTGGGCTTGCATAATAAAATCTTGTACTGGCCCGCCAGGGATACTCTTCTTAACAGCTGCGCCATGCCATCCATTACCTGAACCATAGTCCGAACAATAGAATTGGTAACTATCCGTTTTCATTTCGCCAACTGGATTACCATCTTCCATAGAATTGACTTTACTCCACCCTACAGTGGTAGACATTTCGTCCCATATAAGTCTTTGATTTCTTTCTACGGGTAATTGCTCCATTTTCAATGGAAATCCAATACGGAAATAATCCGGCTCTTTTGAATATTTATCTTCAAACCATACGTCTAAAAAAGTATGTGGTTTTGTAATATCAATTTCAATAATCGGATTTGAATGAACAGATCCTTTGTTTTTGACATTAGCAATTAACCCTTGACCGTCATTTTCAAAATCAACCGATTTTAAAGGTCCATATTTTATAGGATCAGTACGTAAAAAAGAGATTGTAACTTTATGAAAAGTTCCAATCTCTCCATTTTCACTTATACTTTCCGGTATCCCGTAATAGGTAAATTCAGGTTCATCTGTGAATATAATTGGTACAGGTTTATTAACAGATAGTACATTATTTAATTCATCGATTCTTTTTCGTAATTTACTACCTTTAATTGAGATGTCAACTTCTAAAGATTTTGTTGGTTTGCGAGCGTTTAAAAAATACGCTCCGTCTCGATGAGGAACAGACAAAGTTTGTACTTCATTATTAGAAACACTTCTTCCTCTTATATCATTAACAACTAAAAACCCATCGTCAAATAGTTCGTTGAAGTGTTTAATGATATCTATACCATTAAAAATAATCACATTATCACCACCTTATTAAAAACTTTTCTTTCTGGCTGTTTGTCTGTCGTTCTCTGCAAAAATATCTTCTACAAACCTAGAAAATTGATTTTTCCCTAGATTAATATTTATATAAGCAGGCTGTGAAGGCGGACTATACATAGATAAATTATTATTAGACGATGCCTTATCTGCTGCTCTATCAATATATCGTTTAGATAAATCGTGAGGGATTATTTGTGTACCGCGAGGTAGATTCATAATTTCTCCACCGCGTTCGTTTACATAAGATAATCCTCCACCGAAGAAAGGAGTTCCATTTGCGTTCTTAGGCGCATATTGATCCATTTCCCCGCCTTTAGTAACGACTTCCATGAATTTCTTAGCTGGTGTCCAGTTGTTCCACCAATTCTTAATTTTATCCCAGTAAGTTAAGATGTTACCTGTGCTTGTATCTACTTGTTCTTCTAAGTTTTTATAAGAGCCTTTTAATTTATCTATCCCTTCTGAACGCGTTTTATCTGCACTGTCTTTAACCTTTTCATATGTTTTGTTAGCCTCATCTTTTAACTTATTCGCTGTTTCTTCTGCTTCGCTTCCGAGCTCTTGTTTCATTAATTCAGCCTGTTTTACTCTTTTGTCACGTTCCTCTTCTGCTTTTTTTACTGTCTTATCATGTGTCTCATTTATTTTTTTTACCGCATCGCTAAGCATTTCGGCATTCATACGTTCTTTACTTTGTTTTAAATTATTTAAAATAACCTCTTGTTCTGCTTTATTTTCAGACATTGCCTGAATAGCTTGTTCATTAAATACCTCTTGTAACTTTTGGATTTGTTCATTTTCCTGTTGCGTAATACTACGTTTTTCATCTTTTGCCTTGTTCCAAATATCTAAAATTTGTTGCCTAGCTGCTTCAGCTTTTCCTTTTTGCAGTTCGTAGTGTTTGTTGTACATATCCATAATATTTTGTTGTTCTTCGGCTGTAACACCTTTTACACCTTGAAAAGCCTCTTGAGTTTTTTGGATGGCAGATTGTTTCTTTTGTTCATAAGCGTTAACTACTTGATCCCTCATAGCATTATAACGCTCTATAATACCAGGGATATTTTCATCCGTTATCTGTGTTTGTTGAGCGAACATTGTTACGGTTGCACTATTTGCTTGTTGAGCCATTTCCATGAATGAACCAACAGCTTTTTTTGTACTCTCACTTATTTTCGTAACACTTTGTACTGTACCATCAGCAGCTAAATTAATACGATCTTTAAATAAATCGACAGCCGGAACAGCTTCCTGAGTCATAGCTTTATAGATTCCATAACCTGCAGCGCCGATAGCAGCGGCACCAATTAACCAAGGGGCAGCAGCAATAACCGCACCGCCAAGAGCAGTTCCTAATCCACCCATTCCTAAAGCGGCAGCGCCAGAAGCACCTTCAACAGCAGCAGTTGCAGCAGCACCAGCGCGAGCGGCAGTTACAAAACCGCCTATTTTACCAACTAATCCACCAATAACTCCACCCATTCTTCCTAATATAGAAAGAGCAGGACCAGCAGCTAAAGCAATACCACCGATGGCAATCACTGTTTTTTGAGCTTCAGGAGATAAGCCAGCAAACCATTCAGTTACAGTTTTGACAGCAGCGGAAACTTTAGGTAGGACTTCCATAGCAATATCCAATAACATTTTCCCAAGTGGTTCTAATGCCAGTTGTGCTTCACGTAATGTCTTTTGCCATTTTTGAGAAAATGTTTCTTCTTGCGCTTTTCTTAGTTTGTCCATAGCACCTTTGGTTTCACCTAAACCGCCACTTACATCAGTCAGGCTATATACAGCTTGGTTTCCCATATCCTCGAATTTTACACCGAAAATAGAAACACCTAACTGAGTAGCCTCTACTTGATTCTCCATACCCTTCAAGTCGCCAATAACCGCCTTGAATACATCGGCAGCAGTTGCTTTTCCTTCATTGAACGATTTCCAAATATCCTGAGTTTTTTTAGGTAACTTCCCAAAGGCTTCTTCAACGCCTTTAGAACCATCTTGCACACGAATACCGAACTCTTTAACAAGATCATTAATGTAATCGAGATTGTACGATCCATTAGCGGTACCATTAGCGAGTATGGTGAACATTTCATCAGCAGAGAATCCAGCTTGCCTAAATAACGGTGCGTATTCGGAAAGGTTATCAAATAACTCGTCTGAATAATTCAAACCAGCCTGTGCTCCTGCAGCTAACAAATCAAATGTTTCTTCAGTAGTTAAACCGAATTCACCCATTAACTGTCCAGCACCACGAGTAGCTTCGTTTAAATCCACATCAAATGTTTTAGCTAAAGCTAAAGTGTTCTTTGTCGCTAACTCTAATTCCTCATGAGGAACATCACGCATATTCTGATAAACCTTTTCTAACCCTCTTGTCGCTTCTTCGGTACTCTCACCGAAGCCATCTTTCCAAACCTTTTTAACAATGTTGTTAAGGTTCTCAGCTCCTTTTTCAGTCACACCTAAGGCCGCTTGTATTTGTCCTTGTGATTTATCAAAATCAACAGCAGTTTTAAAACCAAGAGCAGCAACCGCAGCTAAAGGAGTTGTAACTCCGACTGTTAATTTATCACCGATGGCACCAATCTTGCTAAAGGCTTGTTCTACTTTGCTTCCCGTTTGTTCTGCTGTTTGTTGGAAACTTCGTAGTTCAGCTTCGGCCTGTCCGTTATTTACGGTTATATCAACGCCAATTTGTTCATGACCAGCCATTATAAACTCACCTGCCCGCCGAACTGAGCAAATAACTTATCCTTATCTGCTGCTTGTTTGATTACTTTAACTTGTGACTGTCTATTTTCGAATGGGAACTCTTTGAATGGTTTCTTACCACGATTCATGTTGTACATCGCATTCGTTACAACCGCTCTCATTCGTAACATGTCATTCTCTTTTTTCTGTAGATCATAAATGACAAGAGTGAAGAACTCTCTTTCGGTCATATTCCAAAATACTTCTGGTTCTATGCCGAATTCAAGGATAGCCATAGAAAAATCACGCTCGTCATTATCTACTTTTTTTCGGTGTCTTCTTTGCTTTCTGAGGACTTATAAACCTCAATAAGTCTTTTGTATTCTTTAAACTGTTCTTCATTCATAAAAGCAGCAGAAAGAGCTTCTAACACTGATTCAAAAAGCTTGATGATTCCACATTCTTCATCATTTACCGCTTCTTCAATAATGTCACAAGCTCTTTCTTTTGATACCTTTTGCCCACCACCGCGCAATAAAGCCCAAACTACTGCTGCGAATTGATATTCATCTACTACATTTCCATTTACACACATCATGGAGTAGTAACGCTGTACATTCATGCTGTATTCTTTTTCTAACTGCAATCGCATGTATCGAGATAGTCGCAAATTATAAATATCCCCATCTACTATTAATTGAGTAGAGGGGATGAATTTTTGATTACCCATAATTAAGCTCCAGTTGGTGGAGTTGGTACATAAGTTCTGCTAACTTGTGGGCCTGTACCTTGTAGAGTTAAAGAATATCCAGCTAAATCATCGATAGGAGCTTCTTCACTTAGATCAGTTACGATTGCAATACCGATTTTTTCTTTCATGCGGCCAAGATCTAATTCAGAAACAGCAACAGGAGTCCCGTTTTCATAAGCTGCTTCTAAAATGTCATACGCAGCATCACTAGCAGGCAACGCACCAGAAACATCAAAGCTCCATTCTTTCTGACCTTGAATGTATTCTTTATAGTCGTTGTATTCTTTAGGCTGCCAATCAGTAACTCCTAAGGCAGTCATAACTTCTTTCATATTTTCGATTCCACCAGTTTTGGTTGAAACGTCAATAGTGTCAGCAGTACGATTACCTGTGTGTTCTTTTTGGCCGCCGATAGCTAATACTTTATTTGTTTTTAAATCTATAATTCGTACAATTTTCTTTACACCTAAGTAAGATGAAATTTTAATTTTTAAATCTTCTCCTGCCAATTTACTTCACTCCTTCAATATAAAATTGATATGTTAAACGAACTGTTCTAAATCCACTCTCTGGATCTCGTATAACGCCTGAATCATCCGTTTTCTGATTCGAGCATGTTAAGTTGTTAGAAAGGATTAAATCCTCTTCTAGAGCTTGTATAATTTTTGCTCTGATATCGTATAAACGTCCGTTTGTTGGTTGTGCATCAACGATATAAAAAACGACAAGAGGTTTATCACCAAATGTCGTTTTCGTTGCGTTATCACCAATTGTAGGGATTTCAAAGGTGACGAAAGGAAAGGAAATACCTCCTTCTTCATTCTCGTCAGCTTCTTCATCCTCGTTATAATCAAATGAAGCTTCCACTCCATGTTGTTTTAATCGTTGAACTAAAGCAATATGGAAAGGTGTAAGCGTATCTCTAGTGTTAGCCATCGTATCTCAACGCCTTTCCTATTTCTCTTGCAAATTCATTCTTACCCTTTGTTACTGCTCTTGTGAAAAAATAACTACCAGGGATAAACCTTGTTCTTTTCACTCTTTTGAATGACTTAGAACGTTTGTCATAAAATATTTGTCCGGCTCTAACCATATGACCATAGTTAACATGGACTGTATATTCAGCCAATGATTGGACGCTACCTCTAATTGTGCCACCTGATGAAACGGTGGGCTTCTTTTCGATTTTACGTCTCATATCACCAGTATCAACATTCGCTTCTGCTTTCGCTTGTGATTGAATGTCTGTAGTTGTATTATCAACGGTATCTTTCACCCGTTGTTTCATTTGGTTATTGTATCTACCAATACTTGCTGCAAGTTGTCCGAATCCACTAACATCAATTCGAATTGACATTTTTACCAACAACCTTTTTGCAAATGAATAAGAAAACTTTCTTGTAATCTCGTTTTTCAAGAATCTCATACTTCTGATTCTCTACTTTGAGAATACGGGCATTAAAAGACTGCGGATCTCTACACAACACTTTTACATTAGTCTTTGTATAAGAAGCTCCATATACTTGAGTTTCTTGCAATGAAAATGGTGTTAGTAAGCTATCAAATACACCAATTGGCTTTTCGATAGGTATCTTATCGTTCATTTCATTTGTTACATACTCAATAGCGAGGTATTCAACTTTTTCATCATATCTCAAAAGAACCTCACTCCACTTCGACCAGTACCAGTGGCATCTTCAGTTCCTTGTGTTAATCCCTTTTTGAAGTTCTCTAATTGCTCTGTATACGGTTCTAATAAGTTAGTAATATAAGAAGTTGATATTACATCTACCGCTTCACTAGAAGCCCCTTCCGAACCTCTACGATTGTAAGCTGCGATTACAACTTCTACTGCAATTGATTCTAGAACTTTAGGGAATATAATCACCCCTACACGCAACGAAATAACGTCACGTGTAGAAGTAATCAATTCATTTAATAAATCATCCTGGGCATTATCTGTAATCCCTAAACGAATCTTAATTCGCGTTAACATGATTAAATACCCGTGATGTCTTTAAACTCTGCGAATGTAAGCAGATACTCATATGTTGTTTTGTCTTCTGTTACAAATACACCCTTTTCATCAGCCCAAAGACCGCCGAAATAGTTTGTAGCAACATAAGTAAATGGTTTAGGCGCAATTACCTTATAAGTTGTAGTTTCCGTAGCTTTTTTAGTTGCCATTTATATTCCTCCTTCTATTAACCTTGTGGAACTGTTGGAGCTGATGGATCTACATAACCTGTAATCCCGTTAATAACAGCACCAGCATAACTATTTTTAAGTTCTAATGAGTATTCGCCGACAATCATTCGTTTTTCAGAATCGCCATTTTGAGCAAGTGGCTTAGCTACCATTTTACGTAATGGGCGAAGTTTAACTTGATTTAAATCGACAATTGTTAAAGCGCCATCAGGCATGTGACGGTTCAATACGATGTTACCGCGACCATAACGAGTGTGAATTACATCAGCAGTTAAACCAATGATATTCCCGCCACCTTGGATAGCAGGAATCATTACACCTTTGTCCACTTTGAATAATTTATCAATGAATTCCGCAACAGTAGATCCACATTGAACTAACTTGTCGCCACCAGCACCTTTTTCCCAACAAAGACGGAAAGCTTTAATTAAATCTTCAGCAGAAAGTTTACCATCTTTAGGTGCGAATTTATTTTTCGAATTAATTAAGTTGATAAGACCGTTCATTTGGCGAGGTGTAGTTCCTGATTCGTCTGCTTTCGTCCCTTGTAATGCGTACCATTCTAAGTCAACTTTACTTTCGATCATACGGTCATTAATTTCTGAAGCCATTTCTCCACCAGGAACACCAGGTACTTTTACAGCTTCTAATGAACCAGATACTTCTGCAGTACGTTGGAAAATTTGCTCGTTGTTTTTGATTAATTCACGAGTTGTTTTGTTTGGATCTGTTGCATCGGCCCCCTCTAATTGAGGTCCTTTACGGTTTGAATCAAGAGCAGCTTCTCTCCAAGAGATTTCAGTGCTCGTTGCATCAGCAGTTAAACCGTTTTGTAATAGTAATGTTGTAAACGGTGTATCCATTGGTGATGCATATGCAATAGCTTCAGATAGATCAATCTTCTCTACGGAAAGTAAATCAGCAGTTTTTTTCATTTATTATCGACTCCTTATTGTTTGGTCATTTGTTTTTGAATGATGGCTAAGCTGTTTGTATTACCTGTTTCATTTGAATTAGGTAACTTTAAATCAGCGCCTTTTGCATAGTTGTTAGCGAAGCGCTCATCAACGCTCTTTTGCACACGTTCAGCAACTAATGATTCAGTGTATTCGTTGAACTTAGTTACATTTTTAAGTGTGTTATCTAATGAAGTTGGATCCACGCAGAAGGTAAGAGCAAAATCAGCATCGATCCCTAATTTATCTGCTTGTTTTGCAACTTCTGTTTCGATTGTTTTGCGAGTATTTTCAGCCTTCATCTTTTCAATTTCAGCTTTCATACCTTCTAATTCAATTTGTTCAGGCGTCTTTTCTGTACGCTTCGCAATTTCTTCTTGAAGAATACTAGGTAGTTTATTAGTCTTAAATGACTCAACACCTTTAGATACAGCGCTATCGATACGAGATTGAATAACCTTTTGTGCATCAACATTTGTATCTAAGAAACTTTGAAAATGATCTAACGTGAATTCTGGTTCGCCACCCGCTGGAGTAGGTTCAGGATCTCCCCCGCCGTTTGGTTCTGGATCACTAAAATGCTGTAAACCTTTTACTCGTAATCTATATTGTGTTTCCTGTTCTTTCTTAAACATGTGTATTTCCTCCTATCGCCCCATTGAGTACAAGCCCCAATAGTTCGGTATTTTGGTATTAAAAATAAGCCTTTTAATGTCATGCTCAGGACGAGTAGTGTCTATTAAATTGTTCCTTATCTATAATCCATGTCTTGCCTATCTTTTTAGCTGAGATTTTACCTGCAGCACATAAGTTTTTAATATATCCAGCAGATAAACCGCTAATAGAATGAGCTTCATCAACACCAATTACATTATTAAGTGTTTCACTATGCAGCTTTGACATAAGTATCTTCCCACTTCTTATAAGTCATATCAGGAACACGCTCATAACCTCTATTTAGATTCATAGCACGGTATTCAATCTTAGAAGTAGCGCTGATTGTAGTTGTTCTGCAATGTGGGTGAAATGGCGGATAGTTCTTACCGACAACCGCTTTATCGAGATCATATACTTTACCATCTTGAGCCTTGCATATCTTTGACGTTACAGTATCTAATGTTGCTAGGATACGGTATTGCTTGATATTATCTCGTTTATAAGCGTCTTGTGTAGCGTGTTCAGTGATAAAAGCACTTTCCGTTCTTGCTAAACGTTCTGCTTCATGCCATTTAACATCAAAGTTATTACGCAGTTGTTTTGTTACTTCTTTATAACTTGTGCCAGTAGAAAGCATTTTAGGTAGTTCATCTTGCAGATATAAAGTTAACTGTTTTGTATTACCCCAAACACGATCAGAGAAGTTTTGATTCTTTACCCACTTCTTATATAACGTAGCTCGCAATACTTCCTCACTAACAGCGTGATAAGTGCCAGTCATTCCGTAATACATCGCATTGTCATATAGGTTGCGATAATATGTTTCCTGGTAAGTAAGAGAAAGTTTGTCTTTTAGTATTTCTTCTTCCATAGCTCCCATTTCATAGAGCTTGTACATGATATTGACGAGTAATCCATCTAATCTTTGTAACTTATAAAAGCTGTAACGTATCTCTGTAAAGTTATTAAGCTGCGGATACCTTGCAATAAGCTCCTGGTAGTTGGAATATAAGTCTTTTCTTTCACTTACACTCATTTCCTGCATCAGCTTATAATACTCAATCACGTTATTCTTGCCGTATTTATCGTAATAGTCCTGGATAAGTAATTCTATTTCAGCTAACTTCTCTTGAAAGAATGCCTGATACAGTAATAAACCGTCATCAGCGTGTTTGTCCGCTACCTTTATTATCTGTTGCTTTCTCTTGGTCCAGTACTTCTCCTGTTTGCTCTGCGTCATTTGGGTTCACCTGCCCGAAATCACCGAAACTGTTCATTTCATTCATCTTTTCTTCTCGTTCTCTTTGCTTTTGTTCCATTTCTGCATCTACATCATCAATAGCAGGGATCATTCCAAGAACAGTGCGTTCAGATAAGATAGTTGTTAATTTCGTTAATGTATCAGCTAAGTAACCTAGATCAACCGGTAATGTGCGAGTAAAGTCAGCGTATATATTTGAACTTACAATGCTATTCATACCTTGTTTAATACGCATATAAGCAACAATACCTTCAAACATGTCACGTAATCCTTTTTCAAACCACGATTCAGTTAGATTCGCTTTAAACTCAAGAGCAATCAGTTTCCATTTACGAGCTTCACCAGATTCATTACCACCGGCAAAAGCCTCATCATTTACATCAACTGATTTCGAGAAGCGGAATATGTTCTTTTCTAGCATTCCAACAAAGTATTCAAAGAAGTCTTTTGGCATCATCTTAGTTAAAAATGTAGCATTACCATTTGCATCAGGAATATTTAAAATACCAGTTTCACCTTCGAATATCTTTTTAGCTTCTTCTCCGTCTATATCAGTACCAGTAATCAACATATAAGCTAAACGGAATTGTTCAACTTCATCAGCACCAGAAGAAATCATTCTATCGTATGCATCGTTAAGATCTTCAACAGTTTCAAAATCGCTGTGCATCTCTTGGTTGTTTCTAAACTCAAATACGGGAACAATACCTAACAAGTTATCTCTACCACCAGCAACTGTAAATTGCATCATTTCATTAACATCTGAAGTAACAGAATGATATTCCACGATTACATCTTTTGTATAGAGTGTAAGTATCTGTGTATGTCCCTTTTCTGTGTAATCTTCAGACAAAACAACAGCAGATTCTTTATGGCCTAACATATATGCATTCCACGAGTTAATGTTCGTAAGGTTTGCGTTAGTTTCGATAATATTAGTCTCTATATCTAATAAGCGATATGAAACGCCACATGCAGCCTGTTGAGTACCTGTTTCAATATCCTTTAAGAATACATCTTGGTTATATAAGTATTCTTTAACCCATTCTCTTTCATTGTCAGCAACTTCTTCTTCAATTTGATATGAGATAGGGTTACCAAATACATATCCAACCTTCTGATCTACGATTAGATTGAAGAAACTATTGTGTATTTTGTTCCAAACCTTAATCAAATCACTTTTAGGTTTCTTTCTATCATCAATAGCATTCTTTTCAGTTGTGTATTGTTTGTACTTTCGTAATCGTTCGTTTCTAATATCAATGAAGTCTTTAATGAAGTCGTTTGGATCAAAGTTATTGTTTCTTATCTTAAACAAATGCTTCTTTTCTTGCATTGTAGTTAGCTTAATACCGTTATTGTGTTGATATAATTCACTCCGCAATTCCTCACCTCCTTAAATGTTAAGTACTTTCGCAGTACTTTTAGTCTTCTCTGTATAAATGGCATATCGTACAGAATCTAATACATCATCCCATTCTTTCACAGGTTCACCTGTCCGTTTATTCCAAACATACATAAACACTTCTTTCTTAAAACGTTCTACACGCTGCAAGACAACTTTGAACTTCTCAGATTTAATGTATTTAGCTACTTCTTCAATACCGGATAGAACAGACTTATCAGCGTTTCTTGCTCGCAGTCTTTCCTTTTTGAATCGTTCAATGTATTCAGGTCTTGCTGTATCGCAATAAAAAAAGATGTTGCCGTAACGTTCTTTCACGCCTTTAGCCACACCTACCCAGTAATCTATCTCTTCATGTTGTTTCGCATGTTCTTCTAAAAGATACAGATTTCCTTCATCATCTTCACCAATAACAACAATAGAACCAAAATGCTCATAACCCCAATCGACACCAGCAAAGTATTTCGTGAACTTAATATCTTTTAGATCAGTTTCTTCTATATAATGTACATCCTTGTTGAAGTCTTTATATACAACCCCATCAGCACTACACCATAATCCTTTTATGTTACGGTCATAGAACATTCCAGTAGGAGTAGAAGCCTTAATACGTTCTCTGTATCTATCGTTTAAGAATGTATTATCATCTAATTCATATTGAAATGCTTTTATCGTTACGTTATCGTCCTTATCGATGTAATCAACTTTAAGCCAGTGTTCCGGATGATCAGGGTTTGTATCGACTAATATACGAGCACCTTCACCACTGCAGCGTGATTTAATTTCATCGAATACATCTTTATTAGCAAGAGAACCTTCATTCACATAAGCGCCATAAGCAGTCATACCACGAATAGTATCTAAATGGCTTATCTTTGAATGCCCTGTGCAACATACAAGAACTCCAAATAGTTTAAAACGATTGTATTTATCCATTTGAAAATCAAGGCCATACTTATTTGTAAGTTCAATGAGTACGTTCTTCGCTAATGTACCTAATGACGCGCCAGCTAATATATACTGTGGTAAATCTACACCTTCATTATCAGCAATTCTTCTTACTCGTCTTAGTTCAGATAGAAACAAATCATTATTTAAGATGGTTTTACCAGTACGTTTCGCTCCGTGTTGAATCAACATGAAGTAATCATTGTTATAAACGTAATCTAATACTTGTTGTTGCTTATCGTTATACAGTTCGCTCATGCTCATTTCTTAAACGCACCTTCTAACTTATCCAAGTACTGACCAATCTTATCTTCAGCTGGATTCTCATCTTTTAGTTCATTTCTAATCTTATCTATCTGAGCATTCATCAGACTCAATTTAGCACGTCTTTCATCATCTATATTAGCTAACTTATCAAAGTCTCTAATAAGAGAAGATAACGTGCTCATAGCTCTTGATTGAGCGTTTAAGAATGTAGCGTGTTTGTCCCAAGCGAATTGGATTTCCCATTCTTTTTCAGATGAACTTCCTGAATCAGAATAACTTTCTTTGGTCTTCTTCAATTCTTTAGTCATATCTTCCTGATCTTTAACAAACATTAATCGTTGAGCCCTAATAATAGCCGTATATTGAATCGTTATGTTTTCCCATAACATATCAATCGGATTCTTCTCCATGATCTCAGCAGCTAAATCAGCTACATCTTCAGGGAAGTGTTTACGGAAGAATCCGTGCGTTACTGCATTGTCATTTTGTAAAGGAGCGCCATGACCAACAGCGTTTTTATTACCCCATTTAGGATTCTTATTACCTGAATTACCTACAGCATTCTTATTATTAATGGGTGCACCTGTCTTCTTTTGTGTGCGTACTTTTTCATCTTTTGTATGCACACCTTTTCTGTCCCATTTATACCTGGTTTTCCATGACTTAACAGTATTTACACTAACATCATGTTTCTCGGCTATATCTTTATACTTCATACCTTGCATGTAATCTTCTTGAGCTAACTCGTGTTTTTGTTTCACTTCATATCACCACACCTACCTTCTTATAATTTTCACATTGTTTTTATCTTGTTTCCAAAGGTAGTAATCATATCTATATGAATCAATACCTCCAAACAAAAAGCATCTGTCATCATAGGTAATCCTTAACTTGTGTTTTAAGTAAGAACGTAATCCAATAATTGTATGCTTTCTAACATCCTTCATTTCTTTAATCCAAAATAAAAGCAGTTTCATTTATCACTCACCTCACGCTAATTGCTTTATAAAATAAAAAAGCAGCGGATTCTTCGCTATCATTAACATACTTTAAATCAATATTCATTTCATAATAAATTAATAAAAATATAAGTATAGGTAAATAGGTAAGAATAGAGTCTTCTTACAGAATGACATATACATATATCTATTTATAATTTATACATCTAAAATATATAAACAGTTGAACGTAAATATAAACTATAAAAACTTCATTGTTAACTACCGTTATTTTATCCGTTTGTGGAGAACTCCCTTTGAGTTTGTATATAGCTATGTAAGGTGAATTTTCTTACAACAAATAATACTACCTATTTAGAAGGGAGTTTTTGTAAATGAAATTTCGAAAGACAGAATTAGAAAACGGAACGATCACTTCAGAATGGGAATTTGATATTGTCGGTTGCATCTCTGCTATCGCCAATTTAATCGTAGCTCTCCACCTAGCAGGAATCATTTGATTCTTGCTTTTCTTTTTCGTTCGTTGTGTTCGTTTGTTTTGTCTGAATCCCATCATCAATCACATACCACTTTGCTTGTTTAAACAAAGACTGACAGTTCATCGAAGTTAGGTGCGTTCCAAGCTGTCTAAGAAATTCGTTAAAAAGCATTGGTTGTCTAAGGTCTACACCGTATTGATTAATGCTGTTACTTAGTAACCAACACTCACATATAATTTCCCCATCACATTGAAGCATTACCTCAAAAGGTACTTCTGTATATTTGACATCTTCCATCCCTCTCACCCCTTCTCCCTAAATGCAACACGTTTGCGCTTTTCTTTACCTAGATAACATCAAGAACTTTCTCATGCCATCTACAACTTCTTTATCGTTTTCAACAAGCTTACCTTTAACATAGATATCTCCATTGCTTTTCAGAGATACCATTTCTTGTTCACCAACTCTCAAGATGATACTGTCATGTGAATTATCTCTTACCAACTTATTTAAATCTCCATTATGCAACGTTAGATTCATCTCTTCACCACCTATGTAATTTTTATATAATAAAAAGCACCCAATTATGGATGCTTAATATATTTATATTTATTTATAAAAATGCACAAAAAAACACAATAATTGCTAACTTTTTATTTACACGTGTCGTAATACGTGTTATAATTAATTATAGATAAGGAGGTGATAATTTGAAAAGCGAAAGTTCAAAAGCGATAATCAAACGCCTAATGAAATCTGGATATGAATTACATAGCGTTCGTGGTAGCCACCACTACTACAAACATCCAGTTACAGGGATTAAGATTCCCGTCCCACATCCCCGTAAAGACTTAGGCGTTGGATTAACGCAAGCTATCTTGAAACAAGCAGGGCTGAAATAGCCCTCTCGTTTCAAATTTGAACTTAAACATATTATACACCAAACCAATTAAAAGAAAACTTATAAAGGAGAATGACTATGACTAAAGACTATTATGCTTTCCCCGCTAGATTTCACTTTAATATTGATGATAGTGTACTTGTAACTTTTCCTGATTTACCTGGTTGCATGACAAGCGGTAGGAATCAAGAAGAAGCTTTAATAATGGCTAGAGATGTATTAGGTGGTTTCTTATCAATAATGGAGGAAGATAACGATCCAATCCCTTCACCTTCTCAGATAACAGATATCATAAATGAAAATAGTAATGAGCATATTTTGTTAATAGATGTTAGAATGCCACCATATAGAAACAAAGATAATGTAAAACTAAAAAAGAAAACATTAACTATTCCACAATGGCTTGATGAAGAAGCTGTAAAAAAGAATATAAATCAATCTAAATTATTAACAGAAGCCTTAAAAGAACATCTTGGATATAATGATAAAACTAATACACCATAAAGGACGCCATATGAGCGTCCTCTTTTTTATATAATAAAAAGCACTCCATAAGGAATGCTTTTGTTTTATTCAAAGTCTCTTGTTGCAATAAAGCGACGAATTTCTTCGCGTCTATTGTATACTTCGTTTGAAATAGTTTGAATTGCAGTAATAATTAATGTATGAATATTAATTCCTGCTATACTAAACCTTCTGAAATCATTACGAGATAATGATTCTGAAACACCATCGTCATCCCAGTAATTGATTTCCATTACATCTTTTCTTACTAAATTAATCAAACTTTTAGCTAGAGGAGATTCTCTTAAATCTCCTTCTCCCCCTCGTCCAGGCGCCTTAAGAATGACTTCATGCATACTACTACCATCTTCTGCCCATCCACGCTTCCAACGTTCATTTGTAATTTCGTCTTCAAATACTTGTGCTTCTTCCGAGATATATCTTCCTGTTTCATGTAATCTAACTCTTAGCATCGTAATTCGATAATGCCTAAAAATATGTGCAAAATCTTCATCATCTGCTTCTCTTGTCGTATCCAAGTAGTTAAAAATAGCATTACAAACAGCTTCAAAAGCTTGATTTAACATTAAAGATAATCTTGTCATATTAGTATCCTTTGACAAATTGTCAGGTGGATAATCCCTATGTTGAACTAAAAGGCGTTTTTCTTGCAAATCTAACGCTACACATGTACTCAAATATGGTGATACCTCTGGCACATATGCATTTTTATCATCATCTACAGAACTGATATTCGACTGATGTCCTTCACTTAAGCAAAATGTAATTATATCATTAGAATAATCAATATCGTTGGTAATACAATAGTCAAACCTATACTCTCCTGGTTGTTTTGCCATTCCTCTAAGAAATTCAAATAAAGCTTGACCATGTTGTGCTAAATCGTCTGGGTAAATTACTTGATATACTCTAAAATCCAATAGACATACCTCCAATGTATAAATTTGTCACAAATATATTATAACAAATTTACATATTAGAAAGTACTATTTTTCTGAAATAATAGATAAATCTTCAATATCAATCCAAGTTGCATATCCATCACTAAATTCAACTCTGACCTCTTTGCCATGCGGACCCAGTTTTGTTTGTAATACTGTTCCAACCTTTTCATATAAGTCTGGATTAAATCTAGAAATAACTTCTACTTTATCACTAATACAAATTTCATTCATGCTAAATCACCTCATAAGTTATTTTTCTCATACAATAAAAACACTCCAATACAAGCTTTACACTGCTTGTCCCTTGTTAAAGTATATTAGAGAGGTAAAATTTTATTCTTCTTCCAATTACTTAATTTTATTTATCTACAGTATAATTAAGTAATTGGAAGAAGAGCAAAAGCTCTCCTAGACCGTTTAGACTAATAATCTAGTAATTCTAATTACGAATTAAGAAATCAAGAACATTGTATTTGCATAAGGTTCGTAACATCTTATACAAACGGATTTCTTTCTAATGGTTGCCAATTGAACCGCTGAGGTGAAAAACAAAGCTCATTCAATCATTTACCATAGAAACTGGTTTCGGCTTTCATATATAGGTGGCATTATGATGACAAAATTAATCGTTTTAAAAAGAAAGTCCCTTCAATTCATACAGAAGAGACTTTCTTTTACTTGTTGTGCAATTTTTTTATCCGCTCTACGCAAATTCTGCTGAACTGTAGACCTTGTAACACCTCTCATTTCAGCAATTTCTTCCTGCGTAAACATCCCCGCCTTATACATTACAAATATTTCCTTTTCTGTTTTGGTCAAGGTAGATAGAGCATCATCTAACTGTATCTTTTCCCAGGTTGTAATTGCATTCTCTTTTTGCTCTTTATCCCATTCATACTCTGTTTCCTTACTTCTTAAATATCGTTGTATTAACAATGGATTTACTTTCACTTCTCTTTGATAAGAAGCTCTCCTTTCGATCCCCCGTTTTAGTCCCGGTTCTTTTCCTGTACGCATCCACTTTAGAGAGTCTTCAATATCACTTATCATTCCATTTATAATTTTCTGATCTCTTTCATTTTCTTGGGCATTTGCTTTTTCTTTTGCAACTAATAATTGATTCAACGTCTCTTTGTATTGTTTGATTAAGTCTATCATGCAGTTTGTCCTCCTTAGAATAAAAAAAGGACGCTGATTGGTTGTAAGAAATATTCTTTCTTACAGTTAATCAACGTCCTTGAATGTGGACTATTTTCTTTTTATTTTAATACTTATTTCGGTATGTGAAATTATTTATTTTAATTCTCTCTTTTTCATTTGTATATGTAAGTTACCTGTAGTAACACTATATTTTTTTGCGATTTCAACATATGTTAGTCCTTGTTTACTAAGCGTTACTGCATTCTTACATATTCTATTCCATTCTTTAGTTGTTCTTGGTTTCTTCTGTTCAGTACCAATACGACCACCTAATAGAACCCCTAATTCATTAATTTTTATCCCCGCTTCGCACTCTGTCCAACAATGCGCTACATCCCTACTATATCTATAAGTACACCCTACGCAGTGTTGCTCTTGTAAATCTAAAATTTGAATGCGAGCTTCTTTTTTATTCATATTACAGACCACTCCAACTTATCTACATGGTGCAGATAATCCACTAACGCTCTATCGGTTGACTTTACTAGATAAGTTCTATTATCAAATACAGAGCGCGGAATTGATTTTCTCCCACCTAATTTTGCATCATGAATATACTCTTTAATTACTTCAAAGGGAACTAAGAACACCGAATGTTCTATACTAAATTCAATTAAGAAGAAACAAATTGCTCCTAGCTTTTCAGCCTGCTCTAAATATTCAATTTGATGTGGTGATATATTCTTTAAAGCGAAACTTGTTTTATTAGTCGTTGCTTTTGCTTCAAATGCTATCATTCTACCTTTATATATTCCGTCATAATCAACAGTTGATTTCTTTTCGAAATAGCCTTCTTTAATTCTTCCATCTTTAAATAGTTTTGTAACAACTACAGGTGTAGCACGTTTTGTAATTAACGCTATGTTCTTTCTTCTGTACATATCATTTGACCAATTAATTAGATTCTCAAACGCTGCTCCATGATCTCCGCTATAAGCCATATTCAAATCCCCTTTTTCTCAAATAACGATTTTGTTAGCAGAATACTCCATAACCAATTTGATGATTCAATTCTTTATTCCAGTAACCAACTATTGGTTCTGCTTCAATCTTAAATTCTTCCCACTCAAAATCCGCTGGCATGCTATAAGATATAAACCACATAAATAGGTCTAATACGTCACTTTCTGAAAAACATATCCCTTTATCTTCTACATGAATATTATTGAAACTAAACCCGTGTTTAGATAAAATATCGACAGCTTCCTCACAAATACTTGATTCTTCGCATTCTACTAAAAGGTATCTCCAATTTCGAAATGGAAGATCTTCGATACCTGTATAATTTTTACTACAATTCATCTGTAATCCAATCTTTCCACATGTATCTTTATATGCTTGTCGCATCACTTTTACTGGATAATTGCAATATACATAAAAATCTTGATATTGATTATGCCCATCCTGTGACCAATCTCCAACAGGAACTTTAAATAATGTTTTGGTCATGATACTATTCTCCCCTCCTACCAAAATAAAGATTTTATTTTAAATTGGCCAATGTATCTTCCAGTTGCAATTCGGCTAACAAAAGTGCTGCGCCTTGAAACGCTTCCGATTTCCCCTTATAAAACCCTAAAGTTTCTAAATCTGCTAAATCGCCTT
The DNA here is from genome assembly GCF_051776705.1 of Bacillus cereus group sp. BceL291. Taxonomy (NCBI): domain Bacteria; kingdom Bacillati; phylum Bacillota; class Bacilli; order Caryophanales; family Bacillaceae; genus Bacillus; species Bacillus cereus group sp. BceL291. The sequence continues at coordinate 22,116 of NZ_JBPWAP010000007.1, forward strand.
CTCCATATTCCTCCGCCATTCGATTACAACTAACTGCCGCTTCCATAAGTTGAGTAATCACTTTATCTATATCCAACCTTCCATCCCCTTCTTTTTCTCCATTTCTAACAAGTATCTTTTCAAAACACTCTTTGCATATGCCGTTATGATTACCGTATTTTCCGCATTGGCTACATTTTAAATTCATACCCTCTACCTCCTGCCAAATAAGGATTTTTTCAGTTGTTTATTTAGTATGCGTACCTTCTACGCCTCGTTTTTCCCTACCCACAGTGCGTTTTCTAAGCCATAGTAACGCCTCTTCTAGCTTAGTGATTGCCATTGAGTTCTCTTTACAACGGAAATCCGTTTGATTGAAATGTTCAAGACGACAAATAACCATAGCGATAAGATCTTCATTCATTACACCGTTAATACCAGCTTCTTTGATTGGTCCTTCTTGAAAATCAACTTCTCCAACCTTTAAAGGTAGTGGGTTATCGTTCTCGACGTTATTAGGATTGTACATAACGATTCCAGTGTTAGCATAAACTTCGAAGTGATGTGGAGCATTGTTTGTAAACTCCTCTTCATGAAATACCTTTGTATACTTACTTGTTAACAAATCATGTTCTAGTCTTTTCATTTTTCATTTCTCCTTTTCTATTCAAATAAGAATTTTGTTTAGTTTTCCAGTAGCTCCGGATTATCGTAAATATTTTTATCGAAACCATCATCTAAGCTGTTAATCCAAAAAGTATTTAATGGGATTTCCCAATTGAACGGCTCAACTGATTTATCTATAGGATCTAAATACCACCCGACAGCATTATCAATAATTTCCCCTGTTTCATGGCACCTAACTGGGAATTCTCCATTTTTCACAATGTAAAAACCATCACTGTCACCTTCGTAAATTTCTTTTCCGTTCTTATCCTTTAAGCCTGTATATTGCATTACATGAAACGCTCGTTGTTCTGGAGTTCCGGGGAAGATCTCCCATGCGGGTAAGTCGAAGATTTCTCCCCATCCCATCATTTTTTTACTCATTACATTCCAAACTCTAAATTGATATCTCATTTTTATCCGCCCTTTCTATTCAATTAACTGACCATATTCATCAATTTTTATTTCTCCAGATTCTATCTTTTTATAGAATTCATAAAATTCATCAGCAACCCCCAACAAGAAAGATTGATCGTCAAGGGTTGTGTAAAGCTGACTAATAATAAACAGACGATAAATCCTGTGCCACTCTTTTATAGCTATATGTTCGTCCATCTACACCACTCCATAAAATAACTATTTTGTACTAATTGACTCCCAATCAAATGTTTCTAATATATTCAACAACCGTTTCACTTTTGGCGCTCTCCAAGCCGTCATAGCGTATGTGTGAGCCTTTGAAGAGAAATGATGTTTATTAAGTTCCAAGTGGCGTTTCGCTTCTTCTTTTGTTAGGAACATAGCGTTAGGAACAATAAATTCTTCCTCTTTAACAAAAACTGCATTAAAGAAACCATTATCGTTTAAATTACTTTCTACATACTCCCATAACTCATCGAAGTTCTCTCTTTCATCATTAATAAGCGACACTAATGTTTTGTCTTCCTCAATTTCTTCTCCATAAATATCTTCCAAGAACTCTTTCAAATCACTAAAATTATGAAATTTAACATGATCGCCATCGTTATAGATACGCTCCTCATGCCCACTGTCATATTTATCGTTTCCTGGAACAAATCGATAATCCTTGATTACCCAAAAACGTGGTGATTCGTTTCCGTCAGTTTCTTGTGTTTTTAATTCCTGCTGCAAATCCTTTAAAAATTGAATATCCTTGTTCATTTCCCATTCCCCCAATTTTTTAATCAAATAACGCTTTTGTTTAGTTTTCTTTTTTAATTTCAACCATTTGGATTTTACTAGTTTTTACAATCGCATTATTAAATTGAATCGTATTCTTATTAGTAATAATATTTGTTAATTCCGTTCTATCATTAGCCGCCATTGTACCGTCAAAAACAAGTCCATCGTGTAAGTAAACCTTAACTGTAAACTCCTTCATAAGCATTCCCTCCTCACTTTTGTACAAAATTCAAATTTGGTCTTAATATCCGCTAACAAGACGATTAAAGTTTTCCTGATTTTTTTCTTTATACATTCTCACAACGTCATCCCATGTAAAACCTGCAAATTCAATAATTTTATAGAATAAATCCATCATCATTATTAATGGTCTTTTTGCGCCAATAGAGTCTTTGTATTCGGCTTTTCCAATAAGATGATTTGCATTCTTATCCATATGGAAGAACGCTTTATTAAAACCGTTTATTTTAGTTTCTGTAATATAAATTGTTCGAAGTAGATTTTTGATTTTAAAGTCCATAGCAACCGACAACCAAAAATGCAAAATATCAACCATTTCTTCTAAAAATGTATCTTTAGGTTGCTCAAATTTTAAGGACCACATTTTAAAAGAATTTGTTGCATTCCAGGCTTCATTTACTTCATTTTTCAGTGCATAAACCTTGTTATACAGCATGTCATAGCGAGCATAATTTTCTTTATGCTTCGCTATGATATCCTTATCTAAAACCCTTTGCATTTGGAATAGTTCTGTTAAATCAATAAATCTATTTTCCATGTAATTTCTCTCCTACTCTTGAAACTTATTTATCTGAACGCTTTCTTTTGTTAATCTTATCTACCAATCTGAAGACAATCATAACCACCAATACACAGAATATTGAAACTACAAATCCCATGATTTAACCAGCCATATCCTCAGCAAAGAATAGAATCTCTAAATTTTCTATTGCAACCTCATATATTTGATGCGAGTTCATGATTTGTACAGTTGCTCTATCGTCTATTACGTGTAAAATACGAGATGCATACACATCATCCGTTACAACATCACCTGAGCGATACTCGTTCGGCTTACGTCCTTTTTGAGCAAATACACGTCTTAAACTTTCTTTGTTGATCTCTTCTACTGTTGCATATCTACATTTATTTGCATGATTGTAGCCCCAATCACCATGTATCGCTCCTTGACATCCCCATGTTCCCCATAACTCTACTTTGTTGTTAAATGTATCTTTAATCACTCGTTTCACTTGTGCAATAACTTTGTTATCCTTCAATTCGCATACAACCCATTGACCAGCAGTTACTTTCTTTTCATCAATCTGTAAATTCATTTTCTATCTCTCCTTAATTAAAGATTTATGAATTCAAACTAATTAGCTATATAAGTTAACTTCCTGCGCTGCATCATTTCTTCTCTTGATGGAATAACCAACTTTGACCAAGGTGAAGCTTCTTTTGCCTTCTTTCCACATTCTGATCGTGTTAACACTGGAGTTGTTATGGCTTCTTCTACAGTCCACTTCAAACGTTTAACTCTGTCACGTGCCGTACTATAACTAATACCATTTAATTCAGCTTGTTCCGCTTGTCCATCAGTTAACACTTTATTTTTACATTTTGAATTGGCTTGTTCCGCCAATTTTAATGCTTGATATTTATCTATAGGTGGCTTACTGATTGCATCAATCAATCTCCAACCTTTTTTTATTCTTGCTGTATAAGTTGAATGAGAGATACCATTTTTCAAAGCTATTTCTTTAATGTTTTTCCATCTATTTGCGTTATATCTTGATGGTTTTGTCATTGCAATTTCTTTATCCCACCCCAAATTTCTAATCCTACGTGTCAGTAATTCATTACTAATTCCATTCTTTGCAGCCACCTCATATTCTTCTGGAGTTATATAATAATCATATGGATTCCGCATGAGTATCTTCTCCTATTCAATTGTTAGTTAAGTTCTTGAATTTCTTTTAACGATCTATTCGAAACTTCAATACTACGAATCTTAAAACTATAATTCTTACGATATTTTTCACGAATTTTTAACGCCGCTTCTTCTTTCGTTTCAGCTTCACAAAATTCTAATTTAAATCCTGATTCTGTAACAATATCTACCATGTATGTATCTATGAATGGCTCGTAAATAAAATCATGATCTATTGTGATTTGTTCAGTCATTTGATTCACCTTTTATCGGTGAAAGCGTAATTATCATTTGTTGATCTAACACATTCCCTATCACAGCATTCATCCATAGATTAGGATTCATTTTTCTCATTAAAAATTCGATGACTACAATTAACTCTTCGGTAAATAAGGAAACAAATTCTCCTAAAGGTTCTTGATTAAACTTGCCACCACGTTTTTCAATCGTTAGAACTACATCGTTATCAATCACGTATCTTTTTGCAGTTACTAAATCAAATTGACGGACTTTCTCGCGGCCAAATCCTTTTATTAATTCCTTTAGTACGTCATGAATGACACGAAAATCTAACACTTTTACTCTCTGTTCAAGCTGCTCTCTACACTGCTTGCATAAAGTTCTTTCCAAACCAGAAATATATATTTTACTCATATCAGAATCTGGAAAAAAATCCTCGCATTCGTAACACTCTTCTCCAATTACATCCTCAAATGGATTTAACATGCAAATCGCTCCTATGATTTATATTTGTTTAGCACTTCTTGCAATCTCTCACGTTCTTCATCAATAGATTGCGAGTTTTGCTTTTCGATTTCTTTTTTAGTTGGCTCAACATCTTCACGTAACCAATCTGGAACAATTTCTTTTCTATTTGAACGGCCTGGTCCTGAACCATTCAATCGCTTGTTCTTACTCATTTCAAAGCGTCTATCTAATGCAGCAACATCATCTAATGTTTTTACTTTTTGCTTTTCCCAGCTTTTCAAAATGGCCTTAATGTAATTCCATTTTGGCTTATTTTCATCAATAGCTTTGTGACCAGCATGTTTAATTAATTTGCTACCAAACGAATCACAAAACTCTCCCAATTCCGTAATAGCAATTTCACTTAACGGAATTCCTTCACCTTTTAAAAAGTTATAACTGACTTTAAATTCTTCATCGACTAATACATGTGATTTCGATTCTTTATTATCATCATGATAATAATTAGTATTTTGTATATTAGTATTTAATTTATTAGTACTTAGTATATTAGTATTTAGTAGTGTCGGATTTTCCACATGTAGGTTTCCCACAAGTGGCTTTTCCACATCTGGGTTTTCCACATGTGGAATTTCCATAAGTGGCTCTTCCTCATGTGGCTTCCCCGTATCTGGTGTTTCATAAATTTCAGTTTCCCAATTTGTTATCTTCTTGCTCTTTTCATCACGAACTGGATAACGCTTGATATATCCTAGCGCTTTTAACTCTTTAAACCCTGAACGTAACGAGTCTTCCCCGTCCTTAGCGTGTTGAGATAACTCACTTATATGAAAAGTCCAATTATCAGGTAATGTAAGTGCATAAGCTAAAATTCCTTTTGCCTTCCAAGACAACCTTTCATCTTTTAAACCGGTATTATTTATGACAGAATAATTGCTGTCTTTTTTCACTCGGATAATTCCCATAAAAGCCACCTCATAAATTCTCAAGAACTATATTTAATGTTATACTTATCAAGTAATATTTTTTCTAATAGGACCCGTTGCAGCGGGTTCTTTTTTATGAATTCCGTCGAATACTATCGACAACTTCTTTTCTTCCTCCCACTTCTTCCAAACGATCTGCTACTTCTAAAACCTGTTTTCTTTCTTTAGAAGAATCATTTTTTATTTTCTTGAAGTACATAGCTGATAACTCCTTTGATATTTCTAAATCTCTGCTATTTTGCTTTTGATATAAATCATGAAGTTCAACATAAGCAATTTTGTCGCCGTTTCTATTGGCTTGCTCCATTTGTTTATATAAAAGTTGTCGGTTCTGTATACATTCCTTACGCTCTTTTTCTAATTCTGATGCCATCGTCAAATGTTCTGGAAGTACTCTGTTTTCGGTTCCCATTGTTTAAACGCTCCCTTTCTAAACGATCACTTTCATCAAACTTTCGTTCAATGAAAGTACCGCCTTTATAAACTCCATACGCAAGTATCGCAATCCCTAATCCAAAGATACAGACATTCGTTGTACTTTCTACCGTTATAATGTCCATTAGGCTAAAATAAACACCTTTTTAGATTCCACTTCTTGCGATAATGCTTTATTTAGGTACTCTTTAATGTTATTCATTGCTTCTAATTTCCAAGCCCCACCGTCAGCTTCAAACAAACCACAACGAGCACCTTCACGCATTCTAAACACAAACCTACTTTCTGGTTGTTCTACTTCTACAAATGTTCTATATGGCATTAACTCAACTGGGTTAGGAACTTTCGCCTGTCCTCTTGTAGCAGTTCCTGTTTTTACAGTTACAGCTTGCGATACACCATCATCTTCAATTCCTTTTACCATTTCGTCTACAACATTTCCTATCACCTTTAAAATAATGCCACGATGATCATTTTCTACAAATCCTGACTGTAATGCGATATTAAGTTCTTCTCTGTCATAAAAACTATCAAAGTTAAAACGCGGAATAGATGCTTTCGCTTGGATAAATGTACTTCTTACCTTGTCGCCATTAACTGCTGTAAATACACTAACTGTCATCGGGTTCTCGATATGAATCATTAAAGGTACCGCTGTATCAAACTCAGATTTTATGTAACTTACCAATCCAGATAAACTACGTACAACAATTTCCGCTGGTGTTGGTTCTTGCACAAGATGTAAGCGTTGCGTTGAATATGTCTGTTCACCGATTTTGTGTGTTTTAATTGTTCCAATCTCTAATACCTTTTCAATTGCTTCTCTTGTCATAGTCATTTTTTATTTCCCCTTTTCTTAATTAGATTTAGTTTTCAAATAATCGATTACTACTGTTTGCTTCTCAGCAGCCTGATTTTGTTCTTTTTCTTCTACTTCTTCTACAGGTTGTCCAACATCTGTTTTCACATCACCCTGTAGATCCATATAAAACTGTCCCTGAATCCCGGAAGCTAACTCTTGACCAACTAAATTTCCGTTTTGATCCATATCTAATAGAATCTTAGACTCTACCGCTTCTGTTGGTGCTAGTTTCGAAGTGGCTTGAACCTGACAATTCCATACATCACGCTTTTTATCACCAGCAAACGAAAGTGTTAAAACAATCTTTCTTGCTTTTTTAGGATCAGTATTTAAATCCGCCATATTTTCCATTACACGCCCAAACTCTTGATGAAATCTTTCAGCAAGTGCTCCATCGGCAAATGTATTTAAATCAATCATGACTTCCATTACTTTTCTCACCTAAACCTTTCTTATTAAAATTCAACATCCACTTGAATATCGATGTTCATAGGTAGTTCTTGAGCTACAATAATTGAATTAGGACTCGTTCCTTTTTTAATCAACTTTTGAACTCCTTCTTTTGCGGCATCCTTTGTTTTGTATCCAAAAACATTTGGTGTACTGGATAAGCTCGTAACAATTACTAAAATTTGTTGTTGCATGATTGCTCCTCCTACTGAACTTCCGCCATATTTATTTGTGCATTTGTGGCTGTAATTTCTTCTTCTAAAATAATTGGAAGTGAATATTCTTCATTAATGATTTGAATCGCTCTATCTAAATGATGACGTTTAATAGCTTTATAACTACTAATTCCAAACTCTCTATGTAATTGACTATAAATATCGCTATACACTTTTTTTCTAAGGTTAACATCCCTATAAGCGTTAGATTCCTTACCACCTAATAAAAGAACACCTAACTTTCTTACAACCTTTGATACTTCATCACATTCGATAGCATATAAAGGAGCGTTTTCTCTTAAATCCTTCACATCTGATTTAATATCTTGAATTTCTTGTTTTTGACCTTCTAAAACATCAAATGTGAGTTTCAGAATACTCATCGGATCTTTAGGAAGTTGTTGCTGATTTTGTATGTGTTGTTTCATTCGTTTAAACTCTTCAATAAACTTAATTTTCATTTGAACAGCTTCTTTTGTGTTGTAACTCATTGCAACCAGCGTGAAAGCTTCTTCTGTCAAGTTATACTTAAGATATGTTCGCCCACGCTCATTTTCATAATTTGACTCGTGAAAATTTACGAGTGAAAATTCAGGTCCCGCATATTCAATTTGTTTTCTAATATCTTTCAACACATTGTCATGTGTCTTTTCAAACATTTCAGCAATCATTAAACTATCTGTTACTACTTTTCCGTTGTTTTCAAATACTAATGATTGTTCATTTGCTACTGTTAGTTGATCCATGTTACTTTCCTCCTCTATAAACTTGGAATTACTTTCGTTGCATTTGTGTAACGATGCACTAAATGTAGTTCATTACTTACTTTTTTGAAGATTAGCCAATTATCAGGATTTAAATTGTATGATTTGATATGAATCCTTTCCTTTTTTGTTGGATTTTTACCGTTCTTCAATTAATACACCCCATTTCAGTTATTTGTTATGACTTGACTTCTGATTTATCCTTTATTCTTTGAGCTGCTATTCTCGGAACAGATGTCCTCATTAAGAATGCTTTTAAAAGTTTTAATGCTTCTGGACTTGGACCATCCATTTTAATTAGTTGTTCCGTTAATTGGTTTGTCATTTGATATCTTCCTCACATATTTCAATACCTAAAGTGTCTGCAATTCGTTTTTTTTGTTTTTTCCCTTTCCTAGACCCTTTTAAAATATCCGATAAATAGGAAATAGAAATTCCTAATTCAGAAGCAAATGAACTAAGAGTTAAATTTCGTTTTAACAACTCCGTCCTTACTTTTATTCCAAAATTTGAATATTGCACTTTGTTACCTACTTTCTTTTTGCGAAAATTTGCGCTAAATTATTGACTACACATTAGCAAATATGCTAAATTAAGTGTATGGAAAAAAGACGCAGAAATCCCAAGTTAGTCGCCCCCCAGCGATCACTAAAACATTAATGCTATGGTTTTTTTTACGCCTTAATTCCGCTAAATAATTAGCTTACAGGTATATATTAATAGCAAATATGCTAAAAGTCAATAATTATATAGCATATTTGCTAAATTTTTAACCTGCGCTAAAATCAGAAAGGTGATTTATATGACTTTAGTTAATACGATTAAAGACTTATGCGCAAAAAGGAAGATTGCACTCTCAGCACTAGAACGTGATTTAGAATTCGGAAATGGAACAATACGTAGATGGGATAAAACATCACCATCGGCCGAGAAACTACAAAAAGTCGCTGATTATTTTCACGTAACAACCGACTATTTACTTGGAAGAGAACAGTTAGATCAATTAACCATTAAAGACGAAAAAGATATTGAAAAAAGAATGGAAGAAATAAAACATGACCTAAAAGACTCACAAGGACTTATGTTTTCTGGTGAGCCAATGAGTGAAGAAGCTGTAGATTCTTTATTAGATGCAATGGAATACATTGTACGTCAAACAAAGGTTATTAATAAAAAATACATCCCTAAAAAGCATCGTAAAGATAATTAATGTAAGTTCAGGAGTGATCACATTGAAATTCGTAATAAAAAACACAGTCCAACAACTTTGCAAAAAACATAACACTAAAGACCCTTTTGAACTTGCACAACGTTTAAATATAAATATTTTTCTTCATGATCTACATGAAGAAATTAATGGTTTCTATAAGTATGAAAAAAGAAATAAATTTATAGCTATCAACAGTAATTTATCTTCAACTATGCAAAGGACAGTTTGCGCACATGAATTAGGACATGCAGTACTTCACCCTAATGCGAATACACCCTTTTTACGAAAAAACACGTTATTATCTGTTGATAAATTAGAAATTGAAGCTAATACATTTGCTGCGCTTTTGTTAATTGATGAAAATAGCATTGCTCCATATGATACAAAAGCACGTATAGCATATAAAAACAATGTTCCCGTCGAGCTTCTAGAGTTTTATAGGTTCACCAAAATATGATTTAAAAATAAATTGAAAGGTGGAATAAACAGTGAGATGCGCAATTTACGCACGTGTTTCAACAGAAGAGCAGGCTGAAGAGGGATATTCCATCTCAGCTCAAAAGAAGAAGCTGACAGCATATTGCGAAGCACAGGATTGGGATGTTGTCGGTTACTACGTAGATGAGGGTATATCTGCTAAAAATACTAATCGTCCAGAACTGATACGGTTGATAGACCATATAAAAAAAGGATTAATTGATTGTGTATTGGTATATCGATTAGATCGACTTACAAGATCTGTTCTAGATTTATACACTTTGTTAGATGTATTTGAAAAATACGATTGTAAATTTAAAAGCGCCACAGAAGTGTATGATACCACAACGGCAATCGGAAGATTATTCATTACTATTATTGCTGCACTAGCCCAATGGGAACGTGAAAATATTGGTGAACGAGTTAGAGTGGGACAACAAGAAAAAATTAGACAAGGTAAATATACTTCTGGTAGAAAACCTTACGGATACAATGCCGACCATAAAGAAGGTGTATTAACTATTATTGAAGAAGAGGCAAAAGTTGTTCGTTCTATCTTTAATGATTATTTAAAAGGACATAGTGCCCAGCGAATTTGTAAAAAACTCAATAACATTGGAACGTCTGGAAGAGATTATTGGAATGAAAAGGCTGTAATATATATTTTAGAAAATCCTCTATACGTCGGTACTTTACGTTGGAGAAAAGAAACGGAACATTACTTTGAGATTCCAAATTCTGTACCAGCTATTATAGAAAAAGATTTATTTAATAGTGTTCAAAAATTACGAGCAGCAAGACGAGAATCCCACCCTCGTAGCGCATATGGGAGTTATATTTTTTCTGGCATTATAAAATGTCCCCGCTGCGGTAGGTCATTAGTAGGAAACTATGTAACGTCAAAGAAAAAAGATGGCACTGTCACTAAATATAAGCAATATTTCTGTAGAGGTCGCAAATTAAATGTTTGTAATATGAGCAGCATGTCCGAACGTAAATTAGAAAAAACTATCATTCCATATATCCTTTCCTTACATATACATGCAACGGATGAAGACGTCTCAGTTGGACAAAATAATACCGAAGATGAAATTATACAAATTAAGAATGAACTAAAAATTATTGAAAAACGTCGTAAAAAATGGCAATATGCTTGGGCGAACGAACACTTGAAAGATGAAGAATTTACAGAACTTATGAAAGAAGAAAGTGATAGAGAAAGAGTTTTAACAGAAGAATTGTATAAGTTAAAACCAGCCGAAAATAAAAAGCTCAAGAATGATGAATTAATAGAAATTTTGAATGATATGAAACTTAATTGGAATAACTTGAATGATGAAGAAAAGAAGATACTCATGCAAATTATACTAAAAAGGATAATTGTTGAAAGAAGTAACGAGTGGCAAGCTTATGAATTAAAAATTGTAGAAATGGAGTTTAACTGATGTTATATTGAATTAAACTTCTTTTATGTATTAAGGGAGGTTTTGCCCTAAGAAACTAGAGCCATGCTTGCGGCAACTTCTTTCTATAATATCTAGAGGTTTTTGAAATACGAAAAAAGAATCATTCATTTCAACGACTCGCGTAACAATTTTCTTTTCACTTAGAATAACAGGAAGTAAGGCCATCGTATTTTTCGTTACAACATAATTTTCGACATAGCGTTCCACTTTACTTTCCATACTCCATTATCTCCTTTTTTCCATTTATATTAGCAGCTGCATATATAATTTTAGCATCTATGAAAAGGAAATAGCTTACAAGTTCCGCTTTTTTACAATTTTTTATCATTTATCAAACATTTGTTAAACAATAAAATCACAATATAGAAATTAATTAATTTTAAAGTTATAAAAACAGCATTTATACTACCTATAAATATTTATTATCCATTCCTCATTTCACATCATTACAACAACTAACTTTGCTATAATTAAAATGTAAATCCAATATATGGAGGGCCACTATGGAAGAAAAAGAGATTCAACCATCGATTCAAATGAAAAATAGTAGCGTCATTATCGTGAAAAACTCAGCTAGTATTATATTCGGTTTATTTTTCATTCTGCTATTCTTTGCCAAACCGTTTCGTAAATCAAAATGTCCAGAATGTAAAAAACGTGAGAAGAAAAAATCAGGGCAAGAACAATAAAAGGCCTTCCTTTATGGAATGCCTTTTTACATTTGTAGTATCATTTTATTTATTCTTCTTCCCCCTAAAAAACGACTATATTTTCTTCCAAGGTTCTCTACATCTTTTTTGATTTGTAATATGATCCTTATATAAAACATGAGAAAGAGTATTTGTACTTGTTACCCGCTTTTAATTTTTATTAAAAAATTAAAATTTGTACATCTTTATCCATCACTAACAATTCGTTAATTAGTTAACTTTGCAATATAAGTTTTGTATATAATGTCATTCAAAAACAAAATATATATAAGTAGCTATTTATAATTACATTGCTTTTTATCGAATTCTAAAAAGGAGTTGTATACTATGGATAAAGAAAATCCATTAAATCAGCAGGTTAATAGCATTCCCTCAGATGCTCTGAATACCCCTAGTAAGGAACAAGAACAACTGTTAGAAACATCATCTCAAAACGTACAAAATTCCAACAACAACGCTAACAAAAAAGATGTTACTCAAGGTCTATCTGGAAAAGATTTCCCCATTTCAACAGAGAATACAAATTTATAGTTATTTACTATCATACGCAGCAAATGCTCTTGCTGAACTAATTCTTCTACAGAAACTAATACGCATTCCAGATAATTTTTTACCAGTTGTAACATCGAAAAAGAGATTTAGATATAAAAACAGGCTCTAAAAAAACTTTCTCCACAACAAAAAAAGGATGGCATTAGCCATCCTTTTTTCCATCATCAACTATAAAATTATAGTTTGATTACGTTTTTAGCTTGAGGTCCACGGTTACCGTCTTCGATTTCGAAGCTAACTTTTTGACCTTCTTCTAAAGATTTGAAACCGTCAGTTTCGATTGCTGAGAAGTGTACGAATACGTCGTTTTCGCCTGGAACTTCGATGAAACCGAAACCTTTTTCGTTGTTAAACCATTTTACTTGTCCTGTTACTGCCATAATTATTTCCTCCTAAGAAAATACAAATTTTAAATTTTTTAGTCTTCCTGTCTAAAAAAAGAATCCACACATTATCAAATACGAAACATAAACTAGTTCTCACATACTTTTTCTCGTTCGTTTTCAGCACTTGATAACATATGGATTGCTTAATTTAACTATTCAACTGACATCATCATAGCACATTAAAATAAAATGTACAATCTTTTTCGAAAATAGAATTTCTAATTTTTAGTATTTCTTATAAAATATAATTATCTCTATTCTAAATAAGGAGGAGTTTATGACCAATAAAATTCCTAGAAAAACATTAAAAAGAATTGAAGAGGATATTGAAAATAATAATCTTGGAAAAGCAAGAGATAGATTGCATGGCCTCATCTTTACATACCCAAATGAATTACATCTTCGAAAACAACTCGGAGATATTTATTATAAATTACCATATCCAGAAATGGCTGGACGTTACTGGTATCTAGAAGAGCATAAAACAGGTATTATGCATGAATCATGTTTATTATTTGAAAAATCAATGGGAAATAGTCCTCATCATATTGCACGTGCTTTAAAGTTTAAAGGCGATTCTAACCATATAAAAGGTTTGTATAAAGATCAACCTTTATCTTCAGTGCAGAAGAAAGTAGCAGAGGAGTTAATTTATGAGTATAAAGAAACATGGAAAGATAAGCTAGTTCCTTTTGGCTGTCTAGCATTGCTTGCTTCCCTTCTCTTTTCTGCCGTTGTTGGTCTATTCACTATTTGGAATTAGATTTTTTAATCACAGGGGGAATTTTCACATGTCAAACTACGCTAAAGAAGAAAGGCTAACAGGGGGAAACGTCTCAAGCGTATATCGTTCTGAAAATACTGTTCGGCGAGAGTTAAAGCCAGGCAGTGAAAAGATTCATAAGCTATTGCAACATTTAGAAAACAAAGGATTTCACTATGCTCCAAAGTTTTTAGGTGTAGATGAAAAGGATAGAGAGATTTTATCCTTTATTGAAGGAGAAGCTGGCAATTATCCTTTAAAAGAATATATGCGATCTAATGATGTATTAAAAGAAATAGCAAAGATGCTCCTCCTTTACCATGATGCTGTAAGTGATTTTCCGTTATTAGCTGATTGGAAACCGATGGATCATACTCCAAATAACATTGAGGTTTTATGTCACAATGATTTTGCCATATATAACATTATTTTTAATAATGAGAAGCCAGTAGGGATTATTGATTTCGATGTTGCTGCTCCTGGTCCAAGACTATGGGATATCGCTTATACACTCTATACTTGTGTGCCTTTAAGTAGAGTGTATTATACTGAATCCGGTGAAGCCGTTCATTATGACTCATCGCAACATGCAGATCGTATTAAAGAGAGAGTGAATTTGTTCGTTCAGTCCTATGATAAAAATATGGATGAAGATTACTTAGGAATGGTGTTGCTTCGATTAGAAGGGTTATGTACATATATGAAACGAAAAGCTCAAGAAGGCGACTTGAATTTCCAAAGAATGATTGATGAAGGACATCTAGAGCATTATGAGAAAGATATGAAGTTTATTCGTGATCATAGGGCTGAGTGGAGTTGATTTAGTAATAAAGAAAAGTTAGTATCGTTTTTTGCCGACAACTCAATCTCTCTTTTCGAATCGTTTAGAAAATAACAAGGGGCACCTTTCAAAAAGGTGCCCCTTCCTTTTATTTCGTAAACTGCGCTTCTTCCGTAGATCCTTTTAACGCTGTCGTTGATGAAGTTCCGCCTGTAATCACTTGTGCCACTTCATCAAAGTAACCTGTTCCTACTTCGCGTTGATGACGTGTTGCAGAGTAGCCATGTTTTTCAGCTGCGAATTCTGCTTGTTGTAGTTCAGAGTATGCTGCCATGCCGCGCTCTTTATAGCCACGTGCTAGTTCAAACATACCGTAATTTAATGAATGGAATCCAGCAAGTGTTACGAATTGGAACTTGTAACCGTAAGATGCGATTTCCTTTTGGAAGCTTGCAATTGTTTTTTCATCTAGTTTTTGTTTCCAGTTGAATGAAGGTGAGCAGTTATATGCAAGTAGCTTCCCTGGATGCTCCTTATGAATTGCGTCCGCAAATCGTTTTGCATCTTCTAAATTCGGTTCTGACGTTTCACACCAAACGAGGTCTGCGTACGGTGCATACGCTAAACCGCGCGCAATTGCTTGATCAAGACCTGCATTCGTACGGTAAAATCCTTCTGGTGTTCTTTCTCCTGTAATAAATGCTTTATCAACAGGATCAATATCGCTCGTAATTAAATCAGCTGCATCCGCATCTGTTCTTGCAACGATAATTGTCGGCACTCCCATTACATCTGCTGCAAGGCGTGCAGAAATTAAATTGCGTACTGCTGTTTGCGTTGGTAGTAATACTTTTCCGCCTAAATGGCCACATTTTTTCTCTGAAGATAATTGATCTTCAAAATGCACACCTGATGCACCTGCTTCAATCATACCTTTCATCAGTTCGAATACATTTAATTGCCCACCAAATCCAGCTTCTGCATCTGCTACAATCGGTACGAAATAGTCTGTATCATCGCTTCCTTCCATATGCTGAATTTGATCCGCACGTTGAAGCGTTTGATTAATTCGTTTTACTACAGCAGGTACGCTGTTCGCTGGATATAAACTTTGGTCTGGATACATATGCCCAGAAAGGTTTGCATCAGCTGCTACTTGCCAACCACTTAAGTAAATCGCTTTTAACCCAGCTTTTACTTGTTGCATCGCTTGGTTTCCTGTTAATGCGCCAAGTGCGTTAATATAGTCTTCTGTATGAAGCGATGTCCAAAGCTTCTCAGCACCACGACGCGCTAACGTATGTTCAATATCAATTGACCCGCGCAGGCGAATTACATCTTCTGCCGAATATGGACGTGTGATCCCTTTCCAACGCTCATCTAATTCCCAGCTTTCTTGTAACTTCTCGATTCTTTCGTTTTTCATTTGTTCCATCCCCTTTTCATTTTTTTATAAAATTTCATAACCCGGTAATGTTAAAAATGGTACGAATTCATCATTTCGAACGAGATTTGTAAACAACGTTGTCGCCTCTTGGAATCTTCCTTTCTTAAAGGCTTCCTTACCAATCTCTCTTTCTATTTTTGCTAATTCTTCTTCTTTTAATTCTTCCATTAATTCAAGCGTAATATTACGACCATCATTTAGTTTTCCACCTTCATGACGAATCCATTGCCATACTTGTGCTCTTGAAATTTCAGCTGTTGCCGCATCTTCCATTAAGTTATAAATGGGTGCTGCTCCCCGTCCGCTTAACCAAGATGCAATATATTGAATACCTACGCTAATATTCATGCGAAGGCCCTCTTCTGTAATCGTTCCCACCGGTACCTCTAGTAAATCGTTTTCTGTTACACATATTTCTTCACGTCTTCTAAAAATTTGATTTGGTGTTTTCATAATGTGATTAAACACTTCCATTGCAACCGGTACAAGTCCAGGGTGGGCAACCCAAGTCCCGTCATGACCGTCTAAAGCTTCGCGTTCCTTATCAGCACGCACTTTTTCAAAAGCTGCTTCATTTGCTTCTGGATTATTTTTAATCGGAATTTGTGCCGCCATTCCTCCAATTGCTGGTGCATTACGGCGGTGACATGTTTGAATTACTTTCAAAGAATACGAACGCATAAATGGCGTCGTCATCGTGACTTGTGCTCTATCTGGTAGTAAGAATTTATTATGATTACGGAAACTCTTTAAAAAGCTAAAAATATAATCCCATCTTCCGCAGTTTAAGCCAGCAGAATGATCTTTTAGCTCATACAAAATTTCATCCATTTCAAACGAAGCGTGAATCGTTTCCAGTAACACAGTTGCTTTAATCGTTCCATTTGGAATACCGATATATTTTTGAGCAAATACGAATACATCATTCCATAATCTCGCTTCTAAATAACTTTCCATTTTCGGTAAGTAAAAGTATGGGCCGCTCCCTTTTGCTAAAAGAGCTTTCGCATTATGGAAAAAGTACAAGCCGAAGTCTACTAAGCTACCCGACATATTTTTCCCATCAACTTGCATATGCTTTTCCTCTAAATGCCATCCTCTTGGACGTACAATGAGTACAGCTGTTTTCTCATTTAATCTATATTCTTTCCCTTTATCATTTTCATGTGAAATCGTTCCCTTTACTGCATCTCGTAAATTGATTTGGCCTTCCACTGCATTTTCCCAAGTTGGTGAATTCGAATCTTCAAAATCCGCCATAAAAAGATGCGCTCCTGAATTTAAAGCGTTAATGACCATCTTTCTATCTACCGGTCCAGTAATCTCTACACGGCGATCCTCTAAGTCTTTTGGCAGCTTGGCAATTGTCCAATCCGCTTCACGTATGTGTTGTGTTTCTTCTAGAAACTTCGGAAACTCCCCTGCATCAATTCTCTTTTGTTTTTCTACACGTTTTTGTAAAAGTTCTATGCGGCGCTCATTAAAATTCTCATGTAGTTCCTTCAAAAAACTAAGCACCTCAGGTGTCAATATTTCGCTGTACGCTGGTAACATTTCTCCAACGAGTGTAACCCGTGAAGTTTGCGTCGACATATTAGCATCCCCTTCTTAAACTGTTTTATAACAGATTTGATTTCATGTTTTATATTATATAACAAATCTTCAGAAAAGGAAGTTTTTTTTGAAAATTCATTTCGTTTTTTTTCAAAACGCCATTCTTTCGCGCTTTATTTCATACAAAAAAGGCCGCTGTTATACAACAACGACCTTTTGGTATTATTTTTGAATTTCACTTTCACTAGTTAAACTTTATTACTGCCCTTGTTCCATATCATGCAATATTGCTCTATGTAAAAACTGTGCGTATTGTTCTCTCGTTACCTTCATAGACGGACCGAATTTACCTTCTCCGATTCCCATTGTAATACCATTTGTTTGTACTGCACTAATTGCATTCGTTGCCCATGAATTTGCTGAAACATCATTAAAGTTATGAGATCCCTTTGCCTGTAGGTCAAAAGCATTCGTAAGAACTTGTGCCATTTCTGCACGCGTTAACGTCGCCTTCGGTCTAAAGTTTCCATTCTCGTCTCCCTGGAAAATTCCGATTTCCGTTAGAGCCAATATCTCCTCGATAAAGCTTGTTGAATTTTCATCGATATCTCCATATGGGTTTTCATATTCATCTTGTTCTTCCATATCAAACACACGGTAAATTAAAGCTGCAACTTGCTCACGTGTTACATTATCCCCAAAACCGAATATTCCATCGCCATATCCCAAAATTATTTCTTGTTCCGCTAATTCATGAATTGCCTCATATGCCCAATGTCCTTTTGGTACATCTTTAAATACAATTGTATTTGCTTTTTGCAACGGTGCACTTTCCGCTTTTACACTATTACTCTCTGCTGAGAATAACACCCCACCCATAATTGTTAATGCTGTAGCTGTTTTTAATAATTTTTTGCTCATCAAATTATCTCTCCAATATGTATATGTTTTTTTAAAAATATACAGAATAAATGGTATAGTGACAATACATTTTCCGACACATTTCGTGACGGTTTTGTGAATCATATTACACATCATGTCTTTTTCATCGGGTTGATTATAAAGCTTGTTTATAAACATAAAAATACATAAATACGAATAATAATTCTTTTTTAAACAAACAAAAAAGCACAAATTTTTCTATTTGTGCTTTCATATTTCACTCTACTTCCAATCCTCTTTCAAATGATAATTAATAATCGCATTATTAATAAACTGAGCATATTGTTCTCTAGGTACAGGGCGATTTAATTCATACATGCCATTCCCAGTTCCTCTCACAACATTATTAGATTGTAACGCACTAATTGCATCTTCTGCCCAGTGACCTTTTGGAATATCTTTAAATGTATGTTTTTGTTTCATTTCAAAATTAAATGCTCGTTTTAAAATGACAGCCATTTCCGCTCTAGAGATTGGTGCTTTCGGCCTAAAATTCCCTTGGCCATCCCCTTTAAAAACACCACGTTTTGTTAACGCTAAAATTTCCTTTTTAAAAGTGGTTGTACTATCAGAAACATCTTTATATGGATTCGCTACTGGCCCTTCTTCTTTTATCTCAAGTGTTCTGTAAATAGTCCCAGCTACTTGTTCACGTGTTATAAGATCGCCAACACCATACTTCCCGTTTCCATACCCTAATATAATTTTATGATACGCTAAATCCATAATAGCATCATATGCCCAAAATCCGTACGGAACATCTTCAAACACAATCATTTGTGGATACTCTTCCGCTTTTACAGGTGTCACATTCGCCCCTGCAAATATACCTCCTGCCATTGTCGCAATCATCATTACACCCAATATTTTTTTCTTCATTATCCTCTCTCCCTATTTCATTCAAATAAAATGAACTTCATTGTTTCAGGAGTACTATTTTTTTTGTGAATGTAAGATAAAATGCAAATCTTCTAGAAGAAA
Organism: Bacillus cereus group sp. BceL291; assembly: GCF_051776705.1. Lineage (NCBI taxonomy): Bacteria > Bacillati > Bacillota > Bacilli > Caryophanales > Bacillaceae > Bacillus > Bacillus cereus group sp. BceL291. The sequence continues at coordinate 41,586 of NZ_JBPWAP010000007.1, forward strand.
TATTCCCACTACCTTTCTGCTTTATACCCCCTTCTTTCTTTTTCAAAAAGGAAGTTGTCACATCTAAGGTGTTATATACTAAAACATTCTACAATCTCTTTATAAACTCCTTTTCACTTTATAACTTCCCTTTATTGGCACCTAAAGGAGATGCCTAATGGAGATTACTATATTCATGGTTTATATTTCAGAGGTAGCATCCCCCTTCACTGATAACTCGCTTTCGCTGAATTTTGAGGTGGGGGTCTTACTGCCCAGCAAATAACGGGATAAAAAAATCATCCTTTTTTCTTAAAAGAGGATGATTTTTTTATATTTATTAACACTCAAATATGCTACTACTTTTGAAGAGTAAATTGGCCAACTATTTGTTTTAATTTTCCTGCTGCGTTATGCATATGTTCAATTGAAACCGAAATCTCTTGAACAGATTTTTCTTGCTGTTGAATAGACTCTTTTACCCTATCAGTTCGGTCAGATGATCTTTGGGAAATTTGAGCCATGTCTTCTGCAGAAGCCGAGATTTCCTCACTACTCGCTGCAATTTCATCTGTAGACATAGATACCGTTTGAATTTGCTCAGATACTTGCTGTACTTTTTCTGTAATTGTTCCAAATACTTTTTCTGTATGCATTACTACTTGTGTACCTGCCTGTACCTCATTATCTACTTTCCCCATCATATGTACCGTATGGTTCGTTGTTCCCATAACTTGAGTAATAAGATTCTCAATTTGTTTTGCAGAATCACTAGATTGTTCTGCTAATTTCCGCACTTCATCTGCCACAATTGCAAATCCTCTACCACTTTCACCAGCACGTGCAGCCTCAATTGCGGCGTTTAATGCTAATAAGTTAATCTGGGAGGTAATACCTTGCATAACATCAATGATTTTAACAATTTCTTCTGATTGTTCTTTCATAGTCTCTACTTGTTTCACACCGCTATGTACCGAATTTTGGATTGTATCCATCTGTTGAATCATTTGTTTCATTAATTTGTTACCACTCTCTGCATCTAATGCTGATTGAGCAGATAATTCATTTACAGAGGATGATGTATTGACTATACTCTGCATTCCTTGCGTCAACTCTTCCATCGCACCCGCAGTTTGTTCCATTGCTTGCATTTGACTCTCTGCACCATTTGCAACTTCTTCAATATCCATAGTGATTTTCTTCGCTGCACTACTAGATACTTCTGATGCAGATACTACTCCGTCTGCATGTTGGAATAAAAGCTGAATATTATTCTCTACTTCTTGCATATTTGTTCTTAGCCCTGCAATCATCTCGTTAAAATTACTTACTAATACACCTAATTCATCCTTAGCAGTATAATCACCATGTACGGTTAAATCTCCTTCTTTCGCTCTTTCCATCATACGACTAACCGTTTGTAAAGGAGCAACTATGAGCTTGCTAATAATATAACTTACTATACATATAACGATTGTAGTAACTACTACAAGAATGATAAAGGTAATAACGGAACGATCAATCATTTTTTGAGAATCTTTAAATACTTGGTCAGCTAAATTTGAAACATACGATTCTAGATCCACTGCATAACCAGCTAACTCTATTCCCTTCGGTTTTAATTCCTTCTGAAATTTATTTACCATTTGTGGCTCATTTGTTGCCTTCGCCTTTTCAAATAATTTTTTATATGTATCTTTATAACTTGGCAAAGATTTCTTCATCTTCTGAAATAGTTCATCCTCTTGCTTACTTAAATTAAAACCATCATCATATTCTTTTAATAAAGAATCATATTTTTTAAGATCCTTTTCAATATTATCAATTATCCCCTCTTTATTTGCCACTTCATTTTGTGATGCCGTAATTAATTCTAGTAAGTTATATTCTAATGAATTTTGTGTACGAAGCATTCCTTCTAATAAAATTGCAGAATATTGATAATCATCTACTACAACCTCTGTATCGTGCTTAATCTTATTAATAGAATTAATTGCTACACTGCTCATAATTACCATACCTAAAACTGCTAATGAAATAAGCGCTAATAATTTATATTTCACTTTTAAATTTTGTAAAAAATACATTTTTCCACCTTTATTCCTTTATATATAGATTTTTAGAATTTTATAGCTTATTATTTACAAAATCGTAATAAAAAGCAATGATAAATATTCCCAATATGAAACTTATATCTCTATAAAAAAAGAAGTAGCTATCATGCTACTCCTTTTTGCTTTGTTTCTCATATTGTTCAAACGTATGAATTCTTTCAAAAATTGGCGGGTGCGTGTATAAGAAAAATTTTACTAACGCAGGCGGATTTACTTGGCTTAAACTTGTTTTTGATAAATATTGAAAAGTTTTCACACCAGATTTCCCGTCCTTCGTCATATTTAAAGCATATTGATCTGCCGCTCTTTCTTCTATACGTGAAACGTAGTTTGTTGCTGGTTGTGCTGCAAAAGAGAGGACAGAAGAAATTAAGAAAAATAAAGGTAACATGGAGAAACATGCTACTTTTGAAATTTGCAATGTATCTCCCCATTTGCGAATACACATATTTATAATACGACTAATTAAAAACATACCTATAAACGATAGCAACACATAACTTGCAACGCCAAAATATATATGTTTCATAACATAATGCCCCATTTCATGGGCCATTATAAATAAAATCTCTTTATCTTTTAACTGCTTAAGTGTTGTATCCCACATTACAATACGGGCGTTAGGGCCAATTCCTGTTACGTAAGCATTTAATGCATTCGTTTTTTCTGACATATTTACTTCATATACGTGTTTAGCAGGAATGTCCGCTTTGTCTGCTATCGCTAAAATTTTCGTTTCTAATTCTTTATTTTTCAGCGTCGAGAAGTCGTTATACAGTGGATCAATAACGACAGGCTGTATGAATGTTAAAAAGATTGTAAATGGAACAGAGAGCGCCCATCCTGCGAGCCACCATCTCTTCGGAAATTTACGGATAAGCCATAATAGAACGGTAACTACGATTAACATAGTCGCATAACTTTCCCAAAAACCGATAACATGATCTTTTATCCAGCTTTGTGTACTTTGTGTTGAAATGCCGTAATCAACGGACACTTTCCGGCCAATCCATTGCATCGGTAAGGCAAGCACTGTTGTCAGTAATGATAAATAAAAGAAATAAATCGCAACTTGCAAAACACTTATTTTAGTCGTTTCCTTCGACCATTTCTCAAACTTTCTTGAAATACCTAGCACAAGTACAAATAATAAAATAATCCATTCAAGAGGCGTCGCTAAAAAGTATAGTAAATTTTTCACGCGCGAATAATCTTGGCTTAGCGTAAGCTCTCTCGTACTCATAAACGTTTCTGGATCTGCACTCGTTCCCTTATACATGTCCGGAATAAGTTCATGATTCCATCCAAATAAATACCAATATATAAGTAACGCAAATCCAACGTACAAAAAAAGCGACCAACCGATAACCTTCTTCACGCTATTCCCTCCTCTATGCTGCCTGTCTATTATTATTGTAAGTTCGTACACGCTAAATTAGAACAAGCTTATTATGTGAATTGCTCTGGATCTTTTTATTTACATAAAAAAACTCTTCTACATAAGAAGAGTTTTACCTATCTTTAAACACTTTCTTCGGTTCACAATCCGTAATAAGGATCACACTTACAAACCAACACGTACCCTACTTGCTTTTTAGATAAAATAAAAAGCCTCTTTAAGGAAGTACATCTATTAATAAACTAAAATCTTGTAAAGAGAAAGAACTATATTTCATAATACCTTGTACAGCTAAAAGTAAAACAAGACCGATCACACACATATAGTTAACGCTTTCTTCATTCTTTTTTTCAGTAACCACTCCACCACTTATACATAAAATCCCTAGCAAATGGAGCGCTAAATACATGAAAAAATAAGCTTCCTCCCAGCGCAAAATAACATTCACTGTCGTTATTAACACTAGACTAAGTAAAATCAAATAAAAAAACTTATTTGATGATATCGTTTCATTCATATAATTTTATACATCCCTTTCAAATTTCGAATTAATGATGTTTCAAAGCTATAAAGTAAATGATTGTTTTTATACCATAAAACAAAAGGAAAGCCACCATTACTTTCTCGAATACTTTATGAATCCACATATACTTCTCTTCATTCTTTTTGAAGATGCGCTTCATCATTTCTTCTACAATTAGACCAAATATTAGTAAAACCCCGAACACAATAAGAAGAGAAATAATATTTTCTTTTAAATGAGTACTAGAAAATACGTAATACTCTGGAAACACAATCGTATCTACTACAGGTTGAAGCCAATGACAAACGCTTTTATCACACATATCTGTAATAGACGTAGAATCTATAATGTCTTTTAATATTTTTTCAACCGTCTTCTTCATCTTATTTACTCCCGACTACATCTGAAAAGCTCTTTTCCTGCTCTGCATATATAACCGGCACTTCTTTACTCCAATATTTGCGATTAACAAATAAAAAGATAAGTACTAAGTTTAATCCTGTTATAAAAATAATAAGTCCAGGAAAGAATGTCGTATAATTTGAGAAATCGGCAAAACTAATAATTTTTTCTCTACTTATTAGAAAAGAAGCACCTATTACAAATGCATTGTTTAACATATGTATTGCAATTGGCATGAGTAAACTTTTCGTACGAATATATACGATTGACAATACGATGCTGAATATGGCTGCACCGAGGAAATCAACATGTAACAACGCAAACAATATTGCTACAACGATGGTCGCTATGCTCGTTCCCCATTTTGTTGCAAAACGTTGAAGTAAAAATCCGCGAAAAACAAATTCCCCGATAATTGGTGCGATGAATACGACCCTAATGACTTGAGATACATATCCCCCAGTACTATCTACAATTGGTTCATGCAGGGCGTTCATAATAAAGTCCGGTGTAATCCATGCAAAACTATACATATACAAAATAAGATACCCGTAACTAAACATGCATAACATAACCGTAATGTATAAAACTTGTACCAAGTTAAATGTTTCATTTTTATTAACAAATAATGAAAATGAAATGTGGTGCTTTCTATACTCATAAGAAATCCATACCATCGGAAGGATATAGAATATAAGGATATTTATAAAAGAAGAATTTTGTATATGAAATATACTTGTTAGCAAATCGCCACTACTTCTCGCTATTAAAATTAATAGTGCAAATACAATTAAAAAATATCTAGCTCGCATCACTTGAAACGGGTTCACACTCATCTCCTCCCCTATGTTACTTTTATCATATCATTTGATTCTTAATTTTTTGCGAAAGAAAACCTTAAAATTCCCTTAAAAATTCCATAAGTTACAAAATGATGATATGATATTCGAGAAAATTAGGAGGGATATTTATGTACCAAGCAAATATTTTACTCGTTGATGATGAAACAGCAATTTTACAATTACTAACTACCATTCTTGAAAAAGAAGGCTTTTCTCATATTACAACTGCAACATCAGCTGAAATGGCTTTATCTCTAACTAAGCAAAACAATTACGATTTAATTATTTTAGATGTAATGCTTCCTGGACAATCTGGTTTTGATATTTGTCCAATCATTCGCCAACAAACAGATTGTCCAATTTTCTTCCTATCAGCAAAAGCATCTGATTTAGATAAAATATCCGGATTTTCATACGGTGCAGATGATTATATTACGAAACCATTTAATCCATTAGAAGTAGTAGCACGTATGAAAGCACAGCTTCGGAGACATATGAAACAAACCGTACCACACGAACAAAAATCACACTCGATTTCATTTGGAAGATTTGAAATTGATCAGCACTCTGCAGAACTAACAGTAGATGGGCACATTGTCGAATGCTCCGCTCAACTCTTTCAACTACTACTCTTCTTTTGCGAGAATCCGAACTACGTATTTTCGAAAGAGGAAATATACGAAAAAGTTTGGGGAGCACCTGCCTATAATGGCGATGACAACACTGTTATGGTCCACATTCGAAAACTACGTGAAAAAATTGAACATGATCCAAGTAAACCAGAATATATAAAAACCGTTCGCGGGCTTGGTTATAAGTTCGTTACAAAGTAGGGTGACGATATGAATTTTAATAAACGACTTATTATTCAATTTATCATGCAACACGTTTTTGTTTTAGTTACATTACTTATCGCTGTAGTTGCTGCTTTTACTTATTTAATTTTTCTTCTTACTAGTACTTTATACGAACCTAATATTCCAGATTCTGATAGTTTTACAATTTCAAGATACATCTCTTCAGAAGATGAGCATATTTCGTTACAATCTGAAGTGCAAGATTTAATAAAGGAAAAAAATGATTGGCTCCAAGTTGTAGATGAAAACGGAAAAATCCTCTACCACTTTAATACACCAAATGATGTTCCGAATGCTTATACGAAGACATCTTTAGTCGCATATATACAACATCATATCGAAAGTAATTATAAATTTACATATTGGGAAATTGAATTAGAAGAAAAGAAAGTACTTGTTATTTATGGTGGTATGTTAAAAAGCAATGCGTTACTGACAGCAATTCAAAAGGATCACTCCTCTTTAACGATGGATTCGTTCGCATTAACAGACCAAGAAAAACAGTTACTATCTAAAGAAAAAGCAACACTTCAAATATTTAATCAAAATGGCGAAGAGGTTTTTTCCTATCCAACTGGAAAGAAAAAAACATTTTCAGCAATACAAATTGCCCTTAATGAAAAAGAACCGTGGAATCATAAAGAAAACACGTCTAGCTTTTACGATGCAAATAGTGGCAACCTTCTCGTTGTAACTGCAAAAAATGAGCACTACTATCCAGATGACGAAATTGAAGATGTATTTACTAAGAAGTTTCTCATCGGATGCGGATTAATCCTTCTTATCGTATTTGTTTATTTAGTCATTCTTTCTATTTGGTACGGTAATAAATTCGGAAAACCGTTATTACATGCGATGCGCTGGCTAAAAAATATCGCTGGTGGAAAGTATGAAGAACCTATTAGTAAAAAAGGAAAACCTGTCAGGTTCCGGCGATCTGGTAAAGAAAAATGGTCATTCCGTTTGTTTAGAGATGTAACAAGTTCACTAGAACACCTTTCTATTACACTCAAAAAAAATGATGCGATGAGGCAAGTCCTCCAGCAAACACGAGAAGAATGGATTACCGGTCTAACACACGACTTAAAAACACCACTTAGCTCTATATATGGCTACGCATTATTACTCGAATCGAATCAATATAACTGGACTGATCGTGATATTCAGCAATTTGGTAGTGTTATGAAAGAGAAATCTCAATATATGACGACATTAATTGATGATTTAAGCTTAACGTATCAATTAAAAAATAACAGCCTTCCTGCCCAACACGTAAACGTTGAAATCAATCAGTTCGTCCAAAAAGTATTATTGCAATTTATTAATAATCCAACACTTCAAAATCAAAATATTGAATTCGTACCGAGCTCAAATAAAATTCAATATTTCATTGAAGAAAAATGGTTCCAGCGTATTATCGAAAACTTACTCGTAAACGCGGTAAAACATAATAACGAAACAACTACTGTCATCGTAAAATTATCACAAAACGCTAATTCCTTTACACTCTCCATTTCAGATGACGGAAAAGGAATGGATGAAAAAACGAAAGAACTTCTATTTGAACGATATTACCGCGGAACAAACACAGAAGAAAGCAACATCGGAACTGGACTTGGCCTAGCCATTACAAAACAGCTCGTTCATGCTCATAACGGGACAATTTCCGTTGATAGTGCACTCGGAAAAGGAACGACGATTATTCTTGTGTTTCCGTTTCGTTCGTAGGAAAGACGCTATGTGGCGTCTTTTTTTCTTTTCTGGGAGAGTTTTGCGGTAATTGAAATTATGCAGATCGTTTTTTTTGAGGTGTTTTAGCGGTATATGAAATTATATCGGCGATTTTTTGAATATATCGGCGCAACTCGAATTATATCGGCGATTTTCTAGATATATCGACTTACCGACAAAAACCGACAATACTAACCTACTTCCTCTACTACTATACAAAGTAAAAATAACCCTTCATAACTCACTATGAAAGGTCACTCCATATTTCAGCTATTTCCCTACTAACACAAACACATTCTCATCAGGTGCTTCCATTACTGCAACATGTCCTGATTCTGTTGGAAATGGTTCGCGAATCCACTTTACATCTTTATTATCTTTTAAACTCTCATACGTTTGTTGTACATCTTCTACTAATACTTCGACTTCCATAAAATTAATATCCGGATGATTGCTTATTACTAACTCCGAACTTTTTTCATCTGGAAACTTCAATCCTATTAACGTCCAAATAGCTCCTTCTTCTAGTTCTCTTTCTATCATCCAGTTTTGCTTCATTCCCATTTCTTTATAGAAAGAAACTGATCTTTCTATATCTTTCGTATGTATAGATACACATTCTAGTTTTTTGAACATTTTCCCATTTCTCCTTTTATGAAAAAGCGAACCATCTCCCAATGATTCGCTCTTACCTTATTATTTTTTCTTCACCGGTATCCAAAGCTCTACTTGTGCAAACTCACTCTTATCTTCGTGGCAACGCTCATCGTACAGTTCAAACTCTGTAACTCCGCAATGTTCATACCCTGAATGCGGAAACCATTCTGAGAATACTGCATTCCAAGTTTGGTGAATAGACGATACCATTTCTTTATGAGGAACTTTCGGCGTTGTAAATACTGCATATGTTGCTGCAGGGAAAGTACGCTTTGCAATTTCATTTGGTACATTTTCAAAGTCTGTAACTTCCATTCCAATAATATAAGTGAAGTCCCCTGTTTCTAAATTAAAATCAGTACATAATCCAAGCTCTACCCATTGGCTCGTATCTTTACGATTCGGAATCGTTGTTCCAAGATCTTTTTGTAAATATTCTTGCCAAAATGCTGGGATGTCTTGATGGTTCTTCCCCTCTTTACTTGTCGTCTTCAGTTCATAACCTGCCATTAAAAATTCTGGTTTATTTACAATACGATATTCCATTTGTATGCCTCCTAAATACGGATTTAATTTTCTTTGCTTTACATTCACTCTGTAATACATCGGTGTTTCGATTTCTTGTTTTCGATATTCACTCGGTGTCATTTGAAATAATTTTTTAAAGGCTCTCGTGAACGTTTCGTGAGATTGAAAGCCATGCTCAAATGCGATATCAATAACTTTTTCATCCGTATGAGAAAGTTGATAAGCTGCCCGGGCTAACCTCCTCTTTCGAACATACTCCATTACTGTATCACCTACTAACGCCTGAAATACACGATGAAAATGCGACTCAGAAAAACCTGCAACCCGCGCTAAATTACGCAGCGTTTGTTTTTCCATTACATCTTCCTCAATATAATCAATTGACCTTTGAATTTGTGTTTCATAGCTTTCCATCTCTGTTCACCCGCCTTATATGTATTATGATAAAAGAGAATCCTATCCAATTCTTGACGTTTTTTACTATAATTCCATAAAAAATTGTAACTTTTTTATATGTATTTCGTTGTTATGTATGAAGGGAGGGAAATGTAGTGAAACGCAAACAATCATTAGAAGACATTTACTCCGAGCATATGCAAGATTTATTTCGCTATCTTCTCTCCCTAACCGGAGATTCCCACTATGCAGAAGATCTCATGCAAGAAACCTTTTACCGAATGCTCGTCCATATTGACTATTATAAAGGAGAAGAAATTAGGCCGTGGTTATTTACAATTGCCTACAATGCCTTTATCGATTGGTATCGTAAAGAAAAGAAATATAAAACAACAGAAGTTGCAGAATTCCATTTACCAAACGTTCCAAGTACAGAACATGAATATTTCGTAAAACATGAGATTGCTAGTTGGTTAGACAGTTTATCTTCTCTTCCGCTCGAAAGACGAAATGCCCTGCTACTACGAGATTACTATGGATTCTCCTATAAGGAAATAGCAGAAATGACTGGTCTCTCATTAGCGAAAGTGAAAATTGAATTACACAGGGGACGAAAAGAAATAAAAACCATAAAGGAGTGATACAGATGGGCTGTGCAGAATTTAAAAAACTATGGAAGAAGTATGAAAATGGAACGCTCACGCATGATGAACAAGAACTGTTAGAAAGTCATATTGAGTCATGTGAAGCTTGTGAAGCTTACTTAGATGAGCTGTTAACAAAAACAGAACCAATTAAGAAAAAGTTACCTCCAAAAGATCTTAAAATTCCTTTTTGGAGAATTAAGTGGAAACATCGTTTACAAACGTTTGGTTTTATATTATCAATTTGCATCGTTATCTATATAATCGGCGGGGTATTATCAGCCTTTTATTTTCAAGCTAATAATGATAAAAGGCTAAAAGAAATTAGAGAGGTTCCTTCTCTGGCACTTGAAGCAACTATTCCAAATAGCCGCGTTATGGGAGGCGGAACAAGTGTAGAAGCTTTTTTCCGTACGAATAGCCAATTTGATTTAGTAAGAACCATCGGTAAAAAAGAAATGCCCCTCGGTACAATAGAAACAAAAAGCTTCTTATCATCTGTAGATATCACGAAGCAAACTTGGATGAATCCGTTCTATCAACCAAAACTCTTCTTTGTTCATCCCAAAACAGAGCAGGGTGATTATTTAAAGGATTCATCAAAAAAAGTATGGGATACACTTGCAAAAGTACATGATGGAACCGTTGCAGAAGTAGCAATTTCTTTTGATAAAGCTTACACTTTAAAAGAATTAGAACCGCTTTTATATAGCATATTCGAGGCACAAAAACTCCCTCCAACTCCTGTATGGTACGCTTTAGATACAGGACAAGAAAGAAAAAATGTAGATGACTATATCCTACATGGCGGAGAAGCTATAGGATTTCCAGAACATGTAAGATTCCTCGATAATGAAACTGACGGGCAGAAAACGCAAGAAGACAAAGTAACCGAAATGATGCGCGTCCTTTCTATCCATAAAAAAACAGTAAGCAAAATAGCAGCGCTTTCTGAGAAAGAACTAAACTTAGATAAACGTTATCAATATGTAAAGGATAACGGTGTAAAAGTATACGGAATTGTTATTACTGGCCCATCGAAAGAGTTATTAAAATTACAAAACTCCCCGCACGTACGTTATGCGACTCTTGGAGATATTGAGATTTGGAATTGGTTTGATTATTAATAAAAAAGAAGTAGCGCTCTAAAAACGATGCACTACTTCTTTTTTAATTCGAAATCACTTTCACATACATCCCTCTCACCGCTTTTTCATAAGCAATATCACTCATCTGTCTTATGTTTTCTGACACAACAGACGACTGAACGATTTTCCCTTCACGAAGTAACGGCGGATCAATAAGACGCACTTTATTTTTCTGATGTAAATCATAATCGTTTCTATCTTCTTTTACCTTTACATTTCGATGAACTTTACTTAATAAAGCTTCTACTTCGGGGTCATTACATTGCTGCAATTTCGAAATGAGCTCCTCATCTTCAAGAAGAAAATCATCTGCATGAATAATCCTTTTATGAAGAGCTACCTTTAACGTTTTCGCTAACATATCATTTCCGTAAATATTCATTGGTTCCATAAAGAAATCGATTACTTCCTTGTAATACGTTTCTGTAAACCATTCTGCCATTTCGACACTTTGAACAACCATTTTCCCATCTACAGCGATGACATCTTCTAAAAAACTGTGAACTTCTTCTAAAGAAACATACCCATATGTATACATATCTCGTAATGTATAATCCACTCTGTCTGCGCATAATTCTGGTGCTGACCTTTCGAGTAACGTCCATTTCGAATCATCTAACAAAATATCTTCATAGTTATAACCATACTTCGCAAGAATCGCTGGAATTTCTGAGTTTTTCACAACAGAACTAAATATCTCTTCATGATAACTTTCATCTTCATTATGAAAAACGTAATCAATCACGTGGGAAAAAGCAGTATGCGATACGTCATGCAGTAAACTAGCGATCTGTTCTTCTACTGAACCACCTAGTTTTTTCACTAACAACATAACACCAACTGAATGATCAAAGCGCGTTACATTCCATTTCTCGTTCATTAAGTAACTTGCGCCTGCTTGATGAATTCCCTTTAGTCTTTGCATAGATTTACTTGAAATTAATTCTTCTACTACTTGATCCACTTCAAATTCTCCGTATAGTACATCTAATATGCTCACTTACAATCCCCCTTTATTTTGATCGAGTCTTATAATCTTATCTCTTTTATGAAATTAGCACCAACATAAATATTTATTGTTATTTGTTTTTATTAAAAAAAATAGAGAGCCATCAGCTCTCTATTTCATAACCCCTATTCAAATGTAACTTCTACCTGCACAATCTCCGACCTACTACCAAGTCTAAGCGGTGGTCCCCAAAACCCAAATCCAGAAGAAACAATTGCGTGGAACGCGCCTTTTTGTGCGTATCCCCAGTCTAGCTCGTACATTCTTCTCGTTACAATATGATTGGGCGCCATTTGTCCGCGGTGCGTATGACCGGATAATAATAAATCTACACCTGCCGCTGCTGCTTGTTTCAACTCAAATGGCTGGTGATCCATTGCGATAACAGGCATCGATTTATCTACCGTACTCATTAATTGTTCAAAGCTTTGACGATCTCGCTCTGTTTTATCTCTTCTTCCAACGAGATAAAAGTCATCTTCAATTGTAATTACTTCATCTAAAAGAATACGAATATCAATCTTATCCATCTCTTGTAAAAACTCTGGAACCGCTCTACCGTAGTATTCATGGTTCCCTAAAACACCATATACGCCTAATGGTGCTTTCATTTGTTTCATGATTGGTCCCATATTCTTTTGAATGAACACACCTGGATGATCATCGATAATATCACCTGGCAGTAAAATAATATCAGGTTCCATCTCATTTACATGACGAACAAGTCTTTTTAAATGCGAAACGCCAGACAGTTTACCGAAATGCATATCAGAAGCCATCGCAATGCGTAAACTTTTACGCCCCTCTACCTTTTTCGGTATGTGCACCTCGTACTTTCTTACTACCGGACTATACGCATTAAATACTCCATACGCAAAGATAAAGATAAATGCAGCTATCACAGCCGCCCCTGTCCAAATAATTGCCGCTTCTTTCTCTACTGAAAACTGTAAAAGAAAGACCATAATATTAGCTAATGGCAACAACATAAGCGCATATTGTATAACTGCAAACCAAATCGAACCTATCGTTCGCAGAAATGGCAAAAACTTAAACACTTGCACGAGAATGTACGCATATGAAATAAATGCAACTATGAAAGCATAATATCCCCAAGATTCCCAGCCAAATACCGCATGAAGCCAAACCCATCCGTTCCAGCCAATGTAAAACATAAGTAGTGTGTATATAATTAACATGGTAAATATATTGAGATAACGAAGATTCTTCACAGCCAGCCTCCTTATTGATTTCTTTTATTATAACTTGTTATGCACTTATAACGTAAATATTAAGCACTTCAATCTTCATAATAAGAACATTGATAAACATATTATCTTAAAATTTTTAAGAACGGCTGTAATGGACATTTTTGAGTCTTAAGTGTTGGATGAAATTCTATTATCTTTATCGTTCAAAACTCACCTATGCAATTATGCATAACCATCCATTCCGTTTTATTTTCATGTTACGATATAAATGTAATACGACATATATCGACAAAGATAAAAGGAAGTGATTGTATGAAACGTTCTAAAACATACTTAAAATGTTTAGCATTATCCGCTGTTTTTGCTAGTAGCGCTGTAACTCTTTCAACACCTGCTGCTTACGCTCAAACGACGTCACAAGTTGTAACAGATATCGGGCAAAATGCAAAAACACATACGAGCTATAATACATTTAATAATGATCAAGCTGATAATATGACAATGTCTTTAAAGGTAACTTTTATCGATGACCCGAGCGCTGATAAACAGATTGCCGTTATTAATACAACTGGTAGTTTTCTAAAAGCAAATCCTACTATAAGTGATGCACCTATTGATAACTACCCAATCCCTGGTGCTAGTGCAACATTACGTTATCCTTCACAATATGATGTTGCATTTAACCTTCAAGATAACAGCGCTCGTTTCTTTAACGTAGCACCTACAAATGCTGTAGAAGAAACGACTGTAACATCTAGCGTATCTTATCAACTTGGTGGCTCTGTTAAAGCTTCTGTAACGCCTAATGGCCCTAGCGGTGAAGCTGGTGCAACTGGTCAAGTCACTTGGTCTGACTCTGTAAGCTATAAACAAACTAGTTATAAAACAAATTTAATTGACCAAACAAACAAAAACGTAAAGTGGAACGTATTCTTTAACGGATATAACAATCAAAACTGGGGTATTTACACACGTGACTCCTACCATTCTTTATACGGAAACCAACTGTTTATGTACTCTCGCACATACTATATGAATCTGATGCAAAAGGTAATTTAATACCGATGGATCAACTTCCAGCATTAACAAATAGCGGTTTCTCTCCTGGTATGATTGCTGTTGTTATCTCTGAAAAAAATACAGATCAATCTAACTTACAGGTCGCTTATACAAAACACGCCGACGACTACCAACTTCGTCCAGGCTACACATTCGGAACTGCAAACTGGGTTGGAAACAACGTAAAAGACGTTGATCAAAAAACATTTAATAAATTGTTCACACTAGATTGGAAGAATAAGAAATTAGTAGAGAAAAAATAAAGTGAAAAAACGAAGGGACTATTTAGACTCTTCGTTTTTTACTTACTCATAATAAGATCCTGCGAGTAATACCGTCGCTATGAAATTCCATGATATATTTTTAGGCATCTCTTCACCTTTATTTTGAAAAGCACCATCACAATCATTTAGCCATGCTTCCATTGATTCTAAATAATCTTCTAATGTTATATTCTCCCACTCATCTTTATTTTCTTTGAAATCTTTTTGAAAATAAAACAGGAATTCTACTAATTTTTCTTTTGAATCTACACCATTAGCCAACTCATAAATATCCATATTATTACTCCTTTCAAATACAAGTAAAATCCTCGATCTCTTCAACACAAAAACATTCTTTTTTATAAAATGCTATATTTCTCTTCCAACCAATCTTCTATAACATATTGTCCTGCTATCCCTGAAGGATTTTTAATTTTCTTCCCTTCTTCTTCACTAACCATTTCAAAATCGATTAAAGGACCATCTGCTCTCCCTCGGCTTACAAAATAAGTCCCCTGATCCTTATTCTCAAACACAAAATCTGGAAGATTATACTCCCCCGGATCAAACAATTCCATTGGTAATCCACCAATAATTTTCCAATCACCATCTAACCAACCAGACCAGGCAGTATACGCCGTAAATAATACTTCTTTTTGATTCTTGTAATAGTTTTTAAACTCGCTTATCCGTATTTTTTCATCTGTAAATAAAGAAAAATATTCTATATATGTTTCCCCATCATATGGCCGCGTAACATTTTGGCCTTTCACTAACATGCCGTACCCATACTTATTAATATTTTTAAGATTTATCGCAAAAACTATCCCTGGCTTAAATGATTTTTTGCGACGCTTTTTTAATTTAAACTTACAATCTACTACTTCTTGTTCCTCTAAAGAAAAACTATCACTCTGCATTTCTAATGCATTTTTTAACATTATCTCTAACTCATTTATATTTGGTAATCTGTGAGGCCCTTCATTATATATCTTTTCAATCTCTTGAAAAGCATCCATTAAAATATCAATGCTTTCATCACTTATAATCAATTTATCCCCTTTTATTTCCTCTTTATAAAAAGACATATTTTCTCTCCTTTACTCTCTTATACATATCCCTTGAAGACTCTCTTTTTCTTTCTATCACACTAAAACACGCACCACTTCTTCTAATAATAAACCCAACCATTCATCCAATTTGTTTCAAAACACTCTAATACATTCAGCCTTCTTTCCATAGTACTATTTCAAGATCATACTCATTCTTTAGAAAAGTAAAGCCACTTCTCATAGATGCATCTACTACAATAAGGCTAGAATAAATTAATGATCTTTGAGCATCATCATATCCAATGAAATGTAATACTTCTTTTATATATAACATGAAATCTTCCAACTCTATTTGCACACCAAAGTCCCAATTTTCATGTGCATACCATAGAATAATCTTCTTAGACAATAAACTAGTTAATTCACGTTCAAATTCTTTTATTTCATTGATAACTTGTTCAGCATTTAATTTACTCATAACTTTAATAGGATTCGGTGTTTCATCAATTAAAAAGTTTACTAATGAAGCAATTTTCTTCCCGCTAATAATCTCAAATTCTCTTATAGACGGACATAACATTAAAAACTTTTCTCTAGTAGCCTTTTCCTCGACCTTTTCTCTTAACATTGCTATTTTCTTTAAACGTTCATTCACATTTATCACCTCATACATTCAGTAAATTAACATAATAAAGCGTATCATCCGTTTGAAAATACATAACCGATCCACAGCTATAATAATTAACAAATTGAATCGGCTCTCCAAAATGTTCATAGTACTTTTTCTGAATGTCACTTAATTTATTTTTTCGAAAAAAATTCATTTATGCTCTACAACCCTCTTTCTACTATACAACCTTGTTATTAAAGATAGATTTCTTCTTTCCAACTACTGGATTTAGATTGAACTACTATTAGATTTTCACTTTCCCATTTTAAGGTACCCAAAAATCTTGCATACACCATTTCATTTCCTACTTCTTCCACCAATAGTTGATCTCGAATCTTTAATCCCTTTTCATCATACACTTCACATCGTAGTTGGAAACCTTTAACACGATGAATTCCTTTTAATATCGCTATCCTCTTACGGCTTGGGCTTTTCTTAGGTGTCTTCCCAACTAAAAATATTCCTTCATAGTTTTGCTTCACAATTTCATCTAAAGATTCCTCTATATACCCTTTAACAACAGATGATGAAAGAGTAGAGTTTTCTTCAAGTCCAGGGACAACATATTGGCGTACTAATTTGCAAAACTCTTTGTATTTCTCTTCAACTGAATTTAATGCTAAAAAGTCCATAAAATCATATGGAACATATATACGAATTTCACCCAAAGCTCTATTCACTTCATATGAAATATCAGTGTTTTCGTTAGCTAAACAAAAGACAGTTACTTTTTCAATCTCTCTTAATCCCATCTCAAACTCGCTAACTTTCTTTGAGAAAATTAGCTCAAAAATTCTAATTTCATGTACAAGCAAATAATGTTTTTTAGGACGTTTTTTTTTCCAATCGTAAAACTTTACTTCAAGCAATATAATTCACTCCTTTAAATTTATCACCATGCATCGGGGACCTATGATACCTTTTATTAATTTATTAAACTGTACTCCTTTTTCATTCTATCTTATCTATATTTTTAATATGCTCTACTCACAACGCACACGGTGACATAACAGCCATAAATACATCACTTCTCTCACCTGGTGCTATATACACTCCTTCTGCATCTAAATATTCAATGGAAAAGGCTGCTAGCTCATACGCCATTTCTTGATCGCATTCAAAAAGTGGATTTATAAAAACCTCACTTCCTGTAATCTTTTGTAAATCTTTCAAACAGTTAGACTTACTTCTTGCATAATCAGCCACATTCTCATTAGCCCAAGACCACATCCAACTGTTACTCTTTTCAGACCAAGAACCTATAAAAACAACACTAAATTCAAGTAATACTTGACCATTTTTTTTAAACTGTAATATACATTGATCTTGATCATACCAATACTCATCAAAGTTATAGATATTATAATCTGAAATGAATTTTTGCTGTTTACTTTCTAATTTGTCATAACACATAACAAGATAATTTTCGAATTGTTCATCCGTCATTGCCAATTATCACACGCTCCCTTCCTTCAAGATCTCCGCTACAAACAATATATCTTACTCTCTCAAAACCTATATAAAGTGAAACTTTAATTAGCCCTTACCAATTGGGCTTTTACCAGTAGCCCCCGCCCACATATCATATACGTTTCTATTACTAAGATATCTTAATATATACAAAGAAAGAAGAACTTATATAAGCCCTTCTTTCCGTAAATAGTTTCTTTACTTCGTCTAATTTATTTTATCACGATAAATAAATTCAACATTACACAAATGCACCCCAACCATCTGTATATCCACCAAACTCTTCACCCAGTTTATTCAATTCCTTTTGCATCTCTACAATATCCTCATAAATTAAGAACATTTCTTTAGAACAAGTACACGTCCAATCTTCAAATTCTTCATTATAATCTAATTCACAATTTAAGCCCAGCTCTTGTAGTCTGCCAATTATTTTTTCTCCATTACCTTGATCAGGAATTGCAATAAAGAAATCTACTATATGTTTTTTATTAAAATCTATACCTTGCTTGTATAACATATTTAATACTTGTCCATCTTCATCTTTTGGGAATTTCATTATTTCTCCCCTTTTCTATAGCATATAATAAACCTTCATTTGGAACAAAAAATATTCCATTACTTAAAGTCCTCTTTACCCGTTATTTTTAAGTTTTTTCCATTCTGTATACCTAATATCAATCACTTCTTTTAATTTAAAGTAATTTTCCCAAGTATCTTGCACTTGATATAATGTATCACACTCTAAAAATACATCATCATAATCATCTAAATATAAACCTTTTTCAAAATCAAAATAATCTATTGCAAATTGATTCCCTTCATCATTTAACATGTCATCGCTTAAAACCCCATCCCAGAACATATAAACTTGAGTTCCAGTCATTTTTCTAAGCTTAAATTTATTAATTTCCTCTTCAGTCTCTTCTAAAAATTCATCACTAAATAAATTATTATCAATAATCCAACCTAAGAACATTCCAGTATGTACAAATGCTTGCTCCATCGGTAATTCTTGTGGGAAATCTCCTTCATAATGATATTTAGCTTTATCGTAAATTATTGTTTGGAACAAGATTCTCACTCCTATTTCACATAATATAATTGAGCTCAAATAAATAATTCTTTGATACACTTTTTAAAAAGGTAAGTTGACTAGACTCTGTGGGGTTTTTGCTTCCAAAGGCTAAGTCTATCGCTACTGCTCAAGGTTACAGTGCACCATCATCACTCGCAGGCACTATCTCAAACCGGCTAAAATTCGATATGGGCTTTCCAGTATTATAAAACCTGTAAATAAAAACCCCTATAAGTTACATTCGAAGTTTGTATCTAATCATAAAAACGTCAAATGTTTCCTTCTAGGGGCTACCAATATTTATGATTAATAGAAAATCTAGAGTTTAATGTTTTTCCAACCAGAAAAACCAGATATAAACAATTAACCCCACTATAATCACGAAAATGAATAACTAACCTTGTTTATCCTAGATTCATATTAGAAAGAAAGTTTTCAAATAACTCCAATTCAAATTTATCCCTCGTCTTTAAATACTCTCTCTTTTTCTCAATGATTTGTTCTAATATCTCTTCTTTATTTAATAACAAGGCTAATCCAATAGCATTTTGTGCTCGCGTCCCATCAAATATTGTCCCTATTAATCCAGCCTCATCATCATCTCTTACACATAAATCAAATACATTTTCCATATCTACATACTTATCAATATATGGAATGAAGTATTCCTTAACTTCTTTTAAAATATCCATAGTAACAGGTAAAATATCTTCTTCCTTTTCAACACGCCACCTTTTTTGCTCTCTATAGACTAAATTCCCTAAATCAACTCCAATTGTATAGGTCTCCTTTTTCTCTCTAATTGTTAAACCGTCAGCCCATTGATTTTTCATATTTTCTAATTCATCAAAACGAATTCCCACATCCACCGTCACATCAAAATCTTCTAGGTGATTGATAAAGGCTAAATGTATACCGATTTTTCCTTTATCAAATTTTTTCACCAGGTCTTGTTGTGTAGTTATAGTCTTATAACCGTCTTCTTTTAACTCTTCACCTAGACCTTGCAGTAGCTTTAATTTTAATTCTTTTTTGTTCATATAATTCCTTCCGCTCTCTATTTTGATTTGTCCCACGAGGATTAGATACATGTCCTATCCTATATATAAAGAAAAAAGAGCCTATATTCGCTCTTCCTTCATATACACATTTAACAAATGCATCTTTCTAACCACTAACTTTTCTGGTGATATATTAATAGCCTCTAAAAGCAAACTGAATATACAAGTATGTACCAACACCATAAATAACAAAAGCAACTATAGTAATTAGCCAATTTTCACGAGTTTTTTGTACATACTTCGAACATGCCCAAAAAAGAAGTAAAATAATTAATTGAATTGCAGTCACTTTTGAGACAGCAATTATAGTAGTTTCCGTAACAAATACTACCCATGTCCCGAACAACATCCGAATACAAAAAATAATCGCCCCAATACGTGTTTCAGTATATTGTTTATTTATATTTATAAAAAATATATCTTGCAACATAACAGTTAATGTTAATACAACTACTAAAGCCAAGATAGAAATGAATTCTAAAAATTCTATAAGCACTTTTAGTCTCCCTTTTGACATCATTTTATTATAATTTTCATTAAAGATTCTTACTATCATGTAACTAGGTCTACAAATACCCTCTCATTATCTATACAGTTTTCGCATACATAATATGAAAATAACAGCTAAGAGCATAAATAATAAGTGCAATCATTGTAATATACCACTTTCCTCTGTACTTCTTTACACACTGCATAAGCCCCCAAAGGAAAAGTAATATAATTGATTGAATCACTAAAATATTTAGCGTCCCTAACAGAGTAGCTGTCATAGGGTAAATGATCCATATACTCACCAATGAACGTATAGCCATGACCGTAGCAAAGATTCTCCTATAATGAGACAGTCTTATACTACCTATGCAGTACTCTTGTAAAAATACGATAGATGCTACTAGCATATTTAAAACCAAAATTAATAAATATCCAAAAAACTCTATCAACTCTAAATTCTCCTTCATAAATTTATTTACGATTTCCTATCGCATCAAAAGTTAACAATTCACTCCGAAGTTTTACAAGTTACTTTTTCAAAAATACTAGCTAATATTCCAATAATCATCAAAGAGATTACTATTCATACATTCATTTTATTACTCAAGGACGACCTATTTAAAAATCCAATTTTTTAGCGGACTTGAAATAGTCTTGAAATTTATCATCGATGTCCTCATCTTTACTAAAAAAAAGCGTTACATACGAATCCCAACAAACAATTTCAAGTTTTGCTTGAGGGTGCTGAATATTTGGACTTGGTACCCAGAGCCCTTCATTTCCATTTGCATAGGGTTCTACAAGCAAATTATTAATATCAATGTTTATAGACTTATCAAACGCAGATAGTACACCCCAAATAAATTGAGGATTATATTTCTTTACGAGATTTGAAAGATCTTCACCTGCTATCCAAACTATTGGATGCGACATTTTAGGATAATCTCGGATAAGTTTCTCTTCCTGATGTGCGACATTCTCCATGTCTGTTATAAGCCAATTAAACTCTTTTTCCCTACCTTGAAATGAGTCAAAAACGGAAGCTAAAACTGTATATTTAGATCCATGTAAAATGAAGTTCATCCAATCCCTCCAATTAGTAACAATCGATAAGTTAGCCTTCTTGAACTTATTATGTGTAGATAATTAAACAAATACCAATGAATACTGTTACTATACACAATATAATAGTTGTTGCAGTATCTAGCAAAATGCTTACGACTAGGAAAATTATTGATTTAAGAGCAAAAGAAGGCCCTTTTTCTTTCCATTGACGATAGATTTGCATCATTGCATAAATTAATGGAATCATACCACCTATAATCAGAATAATCCCTATTATTTTCCCCATGTTTCCCCTCCTTTTAAAGATTCGAATCAATAAATATACTATATAATCATACACCCTCAAAATATATCCTTATATTTTTGAAGTTATTTTACACATACAAAACCCTCTAATCATAGCTACACTCGTATTAAGCGCATTGTTAAAAGTTATATAATCTTTCATTCTGTAATTAATGGAACTTTCCATCTGCTAAAAACGTTGCCATACAGCTTAACATCTTCTAAGGTATTAAATTTCCTAAGATATCAATTAGCTCTTCTAATGCTCTTCCCAAATCGTTTATATTGTCTCGTTTATCAAAACCTTTCTCCATTAATTCATCTGCTATAATATCTCTCAATTTATTTATTTTTTCAGTTTCTATCATACTTAAGTCTTCATAAACATTTAACCACAGTAAATGTTTATTTTGTGATTCTAATGTCTGTTTCAATAAAATGTGCATCTCTTTATTTAATTTAAACAACCTTATTTTTTCCTTTCCTTATGTATTTTGAACCTTTAGCAAAAGTTGTAATTACTTTACCTTTTTTATTTAAAACTACTACAGCCTGTTTACTAGTATATTTAGTTCTACCGCACTTTTTCGCCAGTTTTAACAGCATTTAAAATCACCTTAGATGATACTCCTACAGCTTTATTACTACCTCTTACTATAACAGCCTTTATTGCTTGTTTACCTGCACTTTTCAGCACACTTTGCATCGCTTTTCGATTTCCAACTTTTACTTGGGATGCCTTTACCGTAGATTTTGTTTTAGATTGTTTCCACTCTTTAGATGCTCCCGTTATAAACGATCCCAATTTACTAACAAAATTCCCTCCACCCATAAAATTAAAACTATAGCTCTCTGCCCAACCCTTTATTCCCGCTTTTACTCCCCTAGAGTTTGCATAAGCTGTTCTGTCATCATAAACCCACAATTGTGTCGTCCCCCAAGGACGATATACACAATGCCCATCCGGATCCACCGATAAGAACACACCATGTTCTGGATTATAGTACCTCGCAATCAATTAATACATGCCAATTTCTTTATCATACATGTATCCCGCATATCCAAATGGATTGTCTGCTGCTATTCCTTTTGCGTCGCCCTTAGGACATTTCCCTAAGCATCATATTCATAGTTTGCTACCACTTGTCCATTTTGATCTGTCATCGCTACTACATCGCCACGTGCATCGTAGTGGTAGAATAATAAGACTAATTTATATCTTATATAAACAAAGGCGAAGCCTTCCGAGAGACTCCGCCTTTTCAATGTACAATGAACTTCAACAATTACTAGCTATTACCTAAACATTGTTCTGTTTATGCTTTTTTCAAACCTTACCACCGAACTTATTCTATTACTTGTGTTTCCCAGCCATCATAACTAGTACATGTTCCACTATATAAAATCGCTAACTCAGCCATTTGCTTTGTTTCTTCCCAAACATTTTCTTTTGTTGGTATACAATTTTTCCCCACTATAAATACATAGTAACGTAACCCATCTTCTGAAAGTTGTTCAGATGGTTCATAAATATCATAACCTTTTACATGTAGTACCTCTGCAATTTTCTCTGCAGTCTCTATTGTATCTACTAAAAAGTAATGTTCTAGGTAATGTACCTTTGTTAAATTAGATCCTGCGTTCTTCAAAGCAGTTAGCGTTGCTATGTCCTGTTTTTCTCGTTCCTGTTTTTCATGAATTGTTTCTAACATTATAAATCTCCTTCAGACCAATTTATAGTGTATTTCTTCGACAAACCCATGTTTCTTTTCTAATTTGTCTTTTGCCTGTTAAATATTTCACTTTATATATTTTCATTTAGTTACAAAATTCATTTGATTTTATTTCTAAATTCTTCTTGCACTTTTTTAAATTTCTGCTCATATTTTCTTATTTTTTCTACATCTTTCTTCGAATTAAGGCAAGGTCTTTTTCTACCAGTCATCATTATATCTTTTCCTTCTGTGGACTCCATGCGTACATACGGTTTAAAAAATTTACATTCTGTATTTTGTAATACGACCGATAATTTAGCGTATTCTTCCATAGGGAATTGGTTAGATATATTCAATTTCTTAAGCCTTTTCAAATTCATTAATGGCTCTAAAGAATGATCTTGAACTTTAATATTCATTAAAGTTAGCTCATTTAATCGTACTAAGTCACCAATTGGCTCCAACGTTTTTACATTAAGTGCTTTTGTTATCCCGCCGCCTAAATAAAGACCTCCTAAGTTTCCTCCATCTTTTATTGGTGTTAAATCTTCTAATTTCGAGAAGTCTTCTATTAATAGATAAGTAAGATTTTTATTATAACTAAAATTCCACAAATCAGTATTTTTAGTATTCCAACACAAATATACTTCCCTAAGATTAGACATCATCTGTAGAATCGATAAATTTTCTACTCTCATTTTATAAACATATAGTAATTCAGGATTAACATGCGTCATAATATTATCAAATTGCTCCTGATTCACTGCAAAAACCCATAATTCCTTAATTTTCAACTTACCTAAAAGTTCTATATTCTTTGTTTCACCATCAACAGATAACTTTTGTACATCAGTATTAACTCCAACTAAATCTCTAGTAACCTTAGGTTGTTTACCTAATGGAAACATATAATCTCCTCCAAATACTAGTTAGTTTAAAAGTGACAATAATTCAACATCAATGAAAATAAATCATTTTGCCCCACTCTATTAAAAATGAAATGTTCACTTACTTCCACTTTTTATATTTTGTACGACTTTGCTGCATATAAGATTTATATTTTTTATTCTTTTTACCTATGGGGCTAATTCTATTTCTTAACTCTTTTTGGCCACCATATTTTAGATAGAATCGGTGTTCCATCCCTCTGGCCTCAGAATAACTTAAATTGCGCCTTACACGTGTAAATTTCAAGTCAGGATGTACTGCTCTATGCGCTATTTTCCTAGCAGCTGGACTAATCGTTCTCCCAACGTACTCCACTTTACCTGCACTATTTTTCAAAACATAAACAGTATGTTTTGCAGCTTTAATCCTTGAGCCGCCAACAAACCCAATAGCGCCTGCCGCTACTACCCCTTTCCAATTCTTACCTGATTTATACGCTCCATATCCATCATAAAGCGCAAAACCAGCATTAACAACTAACCAAGCAGCATGCCCATCTGGATCCGTCATCATCGCCGGAGTATTATCCGCATACGTATACCCATTCATCGTAACCGGATCATCCTCATCGCCCGGATCAGGATCCACCGATAAGAACACACCATGCTCTGGATTATAATAACGCGCAATTAGATAATACATACCAATTTCTTTATCATACATGTATCCCGCATATCCAAATGGATTATCTGCGGCGATACCTTTCGTATCACTCTTTATTACATTGCCCCACGAATCATATTCATACGTTGCTACAACTTCTCTATTTTGATCTGTCATCGCAACGACATCACCACGAGGGTTGTAGTGATAGTATAACGTTTGTCCTTTTGATTTCATCGCTAGGCGCGTACCACTTGTTGAGTATACATATTGACGAAGTACAGTTCCACTACCATCCGTCTCATATAACGGATTAATGCTGTCTCCATCATAGAAGTAGCGTGTTACTTGACCATTCACACTCTTTTCAATACGACGATTATCCTCATCATACTTATAAATTGCGAAGGCATTGCTCTCACCTTGTTTTGTAATAGATACAAGTTGGTCATCTTCATTCCATGTATATTTATACTTTCCATCAGACGTACGATTACCATTCGCATCATACGTTAACGATTCATTTCCGAATTTTACAAGCTGATTTCCTTCATTGAATGTTGTTGCTATAGACTTTGTTTCTTTTCCATTCTCTACAACTTTCACACTTGTACGGTTTCCAAATCCATCATATGTGTATGATTTAATTGTTCCGTTTGGTAATGCCTCGTTTAATAGTTGGTTAATCGGGTCATATACAAAGTTTGTTTCTGTTACTTTTCCGCCCGCACCTTCATGTTTAATCTTCGTATTGAAGTTTAAAGATAAATACATTTAACAATTGATAAAATAAGACAAGGGCTTTTTTGGAATCATCGGTTAAACTTGCAATTTAGTTGAAGAAGGCACAAACTGATGATGCGGAAAAACGTAGTATATAGAAGACTATGTAAGGAGTTTGTCATATGATTGATAACAGAATTCCGAAAGATTATGACCATGAAATAGATGATTCTTTAAAAGAAATTACAGATACAACCATCTTACTTAATTTTCAAAAAGCGATTGTAAGTTTATATCCTCATCTAATACCAATTCATGCTTTTGCCTATGACGCATGGGATGATATTGTAATGCCATTGTTTTATGAAATGGTATATAAAACCTTTGCTTTTAAATACGGGATAGATATTAACTTTAAAGAAACTCATACCTATATGTTTTCGCTTAATAGTTATAAAGGGATACATCACATCGAGTGTGTTCCAAAGTGCACGACATTTAAGATTTATATTAACGAAGAATGGATTGAAATGAATAATAAAAGTTTGAAAGAAAATGTATTTGTATTTAAGTCATTTGGGGATGGATTGCATTTTCTAACTGGTGGAATTGAAATTGCAGATGCTTATCGTGTAGGATTTGACCTTGTTGAGGTTGATATTGTTTCTACCATAACAGGTCTTCCATCTAAAACAAGTATTTTTATTGATAAAGAGCATGTAGACTTTGTGTTTGTTGCAGAAACATATGATACAAATATCCAAAATTAAAAATTTTATGTAAGAAAGTAGGAAGAATATCTTCATTACTACTCATATCAAATAGTTGTTCGAACACGCTCCGCTATTATATATACAAACTTCCTACTACATTTCATATGAGAAAAAGTTATTACGATAAACAAAGAAAAGGTCTCCTAAAAGATATTTTAGGAGACCTTTTCTTATTAATAGATTTTGTAATTTAAGAGTGAACACTCTTAAATTACAAAATCCTCCGGAATAAACACTTTCACTTCTTTCGGCTGTACGTATACGAAATCACCCGCTTGAATGTTCAGCTGTTTGAACTGTTCTTTCGTAATTTCTGCTTCTAAATATTCATCTGTTTCGTCTCGTTTTAATTCTACATATACGACAGGTCCGACTGCGTGAGAATAAGATACTTTTGCGGGGATTGCATCTATGCTTTGTTTCGTACGAGAGATTGATAAGTCATGCGGCCTTACGTAGGCTATTCCGTCTACGTTGGA
Source organism: Bacillus cereus group sp. BceL291 (assembly GCF_051776705.1). Taxonomy (NCBI): domain Bacteria; kingdom Bacillati; phylum Bacillota; class Bacilli; order Caryophanales; family Bacillaceae; genus Bacillus; species Bacillus cereus group sp. BceL291. The sequence goes on from NZ_JBPWAP010000007.1 coordinate 68,762, forward strand.
AACGTGCTTATGCTCTGGTGCTTCTAGTTCGACCGATCCTACATTTAGCTTTCCTTTATGAACGCGGCCGTGAAATAAATTTACATTTCCTAAAAAGTCATATACAAACGGACTTGCTGGGTTTTCATATACTTCTTCCGGTGTTCCCATTTGTTCAATGCAACCCTCATTCATTACAACGATGCGGTCTGCAACGTCTAACGCTTCTTCTTGATCATGTGTTACGAATACGCTCGTAATTTGAAATTCGTCATGTAATTTTCGGAGCCATCTGCGTAATTCTTTTCTCACCTTTGCATCAAGTGCACCGAACGGTTCATCGAGTAATAAAATTTTCGGTTCGACTGCAAGTGCCCGGGCTAGTGCAATACGTTGACGTTGTCCACCAGATAATTGCGCTGGATAACGTTTAGCAAAGCCATCCATTTTTACGAGCTTTAATAATTCTGTTACCATTTCTTCTATCGCTTCTGCTGACGGTCTTAAGCTTTTCTTTCTTACTTTTAAACCGAAAGCGACATTCTCAAATACATTCATATGCTTAAAGAGCGCATAGTGCTGAAAGACGAAACCGACTTGCCTGTTTTTCACGTGAATGTCTGTTAAATCTTCTCCATCAAATGAAACAGAGCCTCCATCCGCTTCTTCTAATCCTGCAATAATGCGTAATAACGTCGTTTTCCCAGAACCTGACGGGCCTAATAAGGCAACAAGTTCACCTTTTGGAATATCCAAATGAATGTCTGTTAGTGCTTGAAATGTACCATATTGCTTTGATACACCTTGAATTTGAATACTCACCGTAATCCCCCTTATTGTCGTTTTTCCATTCGCCATTCAATCCAGTTTTTTATAACGAGTGTAAACACTGCAATTAATGACATTAACGTCGCTACTGCAAATGCTGCTGAAAATTGATATTCATTGTACAAAATTTCAATATGGAGCGGCATCGTGTTCGTAATGCCACGCACGTGACCTGATACGACAGAAACGGCTCCAAACTCACCGATAGCACGGGCATTACATAGAATCATGCCGTATAAAAGACCCCATTTTATATTTGGAAGCGTAACGCGCCAAAACATTTTCCAGCCACTTGCGCCAAGTGATAAAGCTGCCTCTTCTTCACTTTTCCCTTGCGCCTGCATAACCGGAATTAATTCACGTGCAACGAACGGGAAGGTTACAAAGATTGTTGCGATAATAATACCTGGTACAGAGAAAATGATTTTCACTCCATGTTCAAGTAACCATTCGCCAAGAGCACCCCTCGGTGTGAAAAGTAAAACGAATACTAATCCTGCGATAACTGGTGACACAGCAAACGGCAGTTCAATAAGAGAGAGTAATACTTGTTTTCCTTTAAACTGAAACTTTGTAATAAGCCATGCCGCTGCGATTCCGAATACCGTATTCAGCGGTACAACGATTAACGTAACGAGAAGCGTTAACCTAATTGCTGAAAATGCTTCTTGATCTGTAATAGCAGCAATGTATACATCCATCCCTCTTTCAAAGGCTTTTAGAAAAATAGTTATGAGTGGCAGTAATAGAAAGAGAGATAAAAATAAAACTGTAATCGTAATTAATATGCCTGGTACAAGCTTAGATTCTTTTTTAGCTGATACGCTTTTTACTATTTTCTTTTCTAATAATGTTGGTTCCATTTTCTCTCCTCCTATTCACTTTTTAGTTCATGCCTTCTACTCCAGCTTTGAATCATATTAATAAGAAGAAGGAAAAGGAGGGAAATAATAAGCATCACGGTCGCTACAGCTGTTGCCCCCGCGTAATCATATTGTTCTAGTTTCGTCATAATCATCAGTGGTGCAATTTCTGTTTTCATCGGCATATTACCTGCGATGAAAACGACAGATCCGTATTCTCCTAATGCTCTTGCAAATGCGAGTGAAAAACCGGCAAGAAGAGCGGGAAAGATTTCTGGTAAAATGATTTTCACAAATATTTGTAAGTGGGATGCACCTAAACTCGAAGCTGCCTCTTCTACTTCTTTATCAATATTTTGCAGCACTGGTTGCACCATTCGAACGACAAATGGTAAACCGATAAAAGTAAGCGCAACGATAATTCCGAGTGGTGTAAAAGCTACTTTTATATGAAACAGACTAAATATTTTCCCAATCCATCCATTTTCCGCATAAAGCGTTGTAAGTGTAATACCAGCTACAGCTGTCGGAAGTGCAAACGGTAAATCAATGAGTCCATCTAATAGTCTTTTTCCTGGAAATTTGTAGCGTACGAGCACCCATGCTATTAATAAACCGAAAATGGCATTTACAATAGCAGCTGCAAATGAAGTTGTAAAACTAACTTGATAGGAATGCAACACACGCTCGTTCGTTATAACCCCAGCGAACTTCTTCCAACCTAACTGTGAAGTTTGAATAAATACGATAGAAAGTGGTATAAGTACGAATAAACTCATGTACAACATTGTAAATCCAAGCGATAATCCAAACCCTGGTAAAACACGTTTCTTCCTCATCCTCTTTCACCTCATCCCCCTTTAGCAGTACGCATTATTTTTGATAAATTTTATCGAATACGCCGCCGTCATTAAAGTGTTTCTCCTGCGCTTTTTTCCAGCCACCAAATAGTTCATCTACTGTAAATAATTGAACTTTCGGAAATTGAGATGTATATTTTTCTGCTACTTTTTCATTACGTGGACGATAAAAGTTTTTTGCCGCAATTTCCTGTCCTTTTTCTGAGTACAAATATTCAAGATACCCTTCTGCTACTTTTTTCGTTCCTTTTTTATCAACGACTTTATCTACAACCGCTACTGGTGGTTCTGCAAGTACACTAATAGAAGGGGTTACAATTTCAAATTTATCTTTTCCAAGCTCTTTTTGGGATAATAACGCTTCATTTTCCCATGCGATTAATACGTCACCAATTCCTTTTTCAACAAATGTTGTCGTTGCTCCGCGCGCTCCTGAATCTAATACTTCTACGTTTTTATAAATTTGGCTAACAAACTCTTTCGCCTTATCTTCACTATTATTATATTTTTTCAGTGCGTATCCCCACGCCGCTAAATAGTTCCAACGTGCCCCGCCTGATGTTTTTGGGTTTGGTGTAATGACAGACACACCTTTTTTCGTTAAATCATCCCAGTCTTTAATACCTTTCGGGTTTCCTTTTCGAACAAGAAATACAATTGTTGACGTGTATGGAGTGGAATTATTCGCAAGTCGCTTCTGCCAATCTTCTGCTAATTGTTTTTTCTTACTAATCGCATCAATATCATAAGCAAGTGCTAGTGTAACAACGTCTGCTTCTAAGCCATCAATAACAGAGCGCGCTTGACTTCCAGATCCCCCGTGTGATTGTTTTACATTTACTGTTTGCCCGTGCTTCTCTTTCCAATACTTCGCAAAATCTTTATTGAAATCTTGATATAACTCCCTCGTTGGATCATAAGAAACATTTAAAAGCTCAACTGTTTTTTTATCTCCACTTCCTTCAGAATTACTAGTGGATGTTGCCGAACCACACCCTGATAAAAGTACAACTGCTGATAATAAAACACCTGTACTTTTCATAAACGCTGTCTTACCCCACTTTTTCATCGTTAAGCCCCCTTAGTTTATACAATAGAAAAAGGCACACAATATATTCACAAATGTGAACATTGTGCGCCTTCAGTTTATCTGATTAGCTTCTAATGTATTCTATTCGATTTCTTTTCATTTTAATTCTGTAATTCACATGTGTCAACTTGGAATTTGAATTTTCTTATTAAACTAAAATATTGGCATACGTTGAGCCCAATGATTTTTCAAATCAGCAAATTCTTTTGGTAACTTACTATTTTCATTCCATTCTAATTTATATGCATTTACTAACACCGTAGCCATTGATTCACAGTCCACTACTCCATTTTGATTAAAATTACCGTTCTTATCACTTTCAGAGTTCATCCATAATTTCACAAATAAGATATTGCACCCGACGTAAGCGTTAATTTCTTCTGATCTACGTATGTCCCCTCCTTGTTGGTCATATACAGGTTTAAATATATGGCACCACCGCTTAATCAATACAAAAAAAATGAGGCAACCACCTCCAAAGATGGTTGCCTCATTTTTACACTTGCATCGCTTTCTCTCTCAATGCTCTTCTTAACAACTTACCCGTCGTATTCTTCGGCAATTCTATTAAAAACTCAATGCTTTTCGGCACTTTATATTTCGCTAAATGTAACGTACAGTAATGCATTAGTTCTTCTTCTGTTACGTTTGCTTGCTTCAAAACGACGTACGCTCGCACAGCTTCTCCTAAGTTTTCATCAGGAACACCGATTACGACAACTTCCGCTACTGATTCGTGCGTATATAATACTTCTTCTACTTCACGAGGGTATACGTTATAACCGCCAACTAAGACGATATCTTTTTTACGATCCACGATATAGAAGTAACCTTCTTCATCCATTTTCGCCAAGTCACCTGTATATAGCCAGCCGTCTTTCAATGTCGCAGCTGTATCTTCTGGTGCATTATAGTATCCTTTCATAACGTTAGGTCCGCGAACAATTAATTCACCGACTGCGCCGACAGGTACTTCTTCCCCAAGTTCATTTACAATTTTATTTTCTACATGCCAAATATTTGTGCCAATTGATCCTGGTTTCCGAGGACGATCTAGCGGATTGAAACAAGTAACTGGTGATGCTTCTGATAAACCGTATCCTTCTGAAACAATAACGTTAAAACGTTTTTCAAAGTTTTGCAGAAGAGCAACAGGCATCGATGCACCACCGGAAATACAAAGGCGAAGCGTCTTCACATCTTCTGCGCTTGCTTCTTCAAATAAATATAAATAATTGTACATCGTCGGTACGCCAGCAAAGATCGTTGGTTCGTACGTGCGACAAATACGGAATACTTCTTTCGGACTAAATTTCGGTAACATTAAAATCGTTGCCCCGTTCACAATCGGTGCATTTACCGCAACTGTTAAACAGAATACATGGAACATAGGCAGTGCCGCAACAACGCGGTCATCAGCCGTATATTGTAAATACGACGCCACATCGTTCGCATTACTATATAAATTTTTATGTGTTAACATAGCGCCTTTCGGTTTTCCAGTTGTGCCCGATGTGTATAGAATAACCGCTACATCTTCTTCATCTAGTTCAGGACCTTCGTAAGTTGTATCTCCAGTCCCCACAAAACTAGTAAACGTTTTCATTTTTTCGGTTTCTGTATGGTTAAAATCTGATGAGGTTTCGCATATGATGATGTTTTCTAATGAAGGAAGTCTTGTTGTAAGAGATTGTATAACAGGTAGAAGGACGTCGAGTACGATGATTGTTTTTACATCTCCATTTTGTAAAATATAATGCATTTCGTCTGCTGTATAAATTGGATTAACTGGAATAACAGTTGCTCCGGCTTTCATTGTTCCGTATAAACCGACCAAAAAATGTGGTGAGTTCCCAACAACTAATGCGACATTGTCCCCTTTTCCAATGCCCATTTCTGCTAAATTGCTAGAAAACCTTGTGACCATTTTGTTTAATTGGTCATATGAGACCGACTGATCCATAAATATATAAGCCGGTTTTTCCCCCTTCTTTTTTGCCGTTTCAGCCAAAGATTGAACGAGATTCACAAAAACCCCACCTTTATAAAATTTAGAATATTTAAAAATTCTAAATTAATTATATTAAAAGAAAATTAAAGTGGCAAGTGATATTCTATTAACTGCATATAGACAGATCACCTTCTCTTAGTTTACTTTGGAAAAATAAGGGGATTTTATTTACAAGTAATTTATAACACTAGACCAAAAATCATTTTAGGATAATATGCGTTCATCTTTTCTCTAAGTTTAGTAAGTTCCTCTTTATTTAACGTCGTATGCTCGCCGTGCAAGTTAATCGCGTCCGCCCCATCTTCATGAAAATACACCGTCACATATAATGCCGGTAACCCTATATTGTCTTCATCTATTGATAAGACGACATCTGGTGTTTTATTAACAGTGCTGAATGTTTCATTTCTTTTCCACTTCTTATTTTGAAACATGTCTTGTATATCATGTATCTTTCGTTTGTTATCTGTATGCGTAAAATATATAACATTATCCTCCGCTGGTTTTCCGATAGACAAAATTATACGACTTGAGGGCGATCCACTGCTACACGCTGTCATTCCGACGACGAAGCTGAGTAATAATACAACGTACATTACCCTTTTCATTTCGATTCGCCTCCTTTTGTATATATATATATTCCTTTACGAGGGGCGAATGTCCTGTGATTTTATGTTTTGTGGTAAATGAAATTATATGAGCGATTTTTCAGTTATATCAGCGCAACTCAATTTATATCAGCGATTTTTCAGTTATATCGACTTACCGACAAAACCTGACAATCTACGCAAAAAGAAAGAGGCTGCCCGTGATGGTAGCCTCCCTCATTTTTAGAAGAATAAATGTAAGAAATCTTCTGTTGTAATGTTACCGAAGTAGCGTGCGATATCTACGCCTTCTAAAGCTGCAGTGAATGCATCTTTATCGAACTGAACGCCTGTTAGACGCTCTTCGATATCATGAACATCTAGTGAACCGAAGAAGTCGCCGTAAACTTTACATTCTGTTACTGTTCCTTTTTTCACTTCAAGACGAACGTCAACTTGTCCAACTGGGAAGCGGTGTGAATGTTGTAAGTTGAACTTCGGTGATTTTCCGTAGTTCCAATCCCAATTTTGGTAACGTTCTTCAGAAAGTTTATGGATCTCTTTCCAATCCTCTTCTGTTAATTCATACGTTGGGATTTCTGTTTCTCCTTCGAAAATTGTTTCTAGAAGAAGTTGTCTAAACTCTTCTGTCGTCATTTCTTCGTTTAGAAACTCTGTAATGTTCGCAACGCGGCTACGGATTGATTTAATACCTTTTGATTGAATCTTATCCATTTTTACTTTTAATGCCGATACGACGTGATCGATTTCAGAATCAAATAGTAACGTACCGTGACTGAACATACGACCTTTCGTTGAGAACTGCGCGTTACCTGAAATTTTTCTACCTTCAGCTAAAATGTCGTTACGACCACTTAGTTCTGCATTTACACCTAATTTACTAAGCGCTTTCGTTACAGGCTCAGTAAATTTTTTGAAGTTGCTGAAACTGTCTCCATCATCTTTTGTAATAAAACTGAAGTTTAAGTTTCCTAAATCATGATATACTGCGCCTCCGCCTGATAGACGACGAACGACATGAATACCTTTTTCTTTTACGTAATCTGCATTAATTTCTTCTACTGTGTTTTGGTTTTTACCAATGATAATCGAAGGTTCGTTAATGTAGAACAGTAAATATGTTTCGTTAATATCTAAATTTTTCACACAATATTCTTCAATCGCTAAGTTTATTCTAGGATCTGTAATTCCTTTATTATCAATAAATAACATCGTATCACCTCATGAGTTCCATACGTAGCCACTATGCGCTAGCGTAATGTGACCACTGAAAATTTGTTTTGCTTCTGTTACTAAATCAGATGGGTTGCCTGTATGCGGTAAGTGCGTTAATAAAAGTTCTTTTACATTTGCATCTTTTGCAATACTTGCTACTTCTGTACTATTCATATGCCCTGCTTTTGCAGCCTCTTGATGTGCATACATATTACACTCACAAATGAAAAGATCAGCATCTTTCGTGAATGGAATGAATTCAGGAATATAACTTGAATCAGCGCTGTATACTACAGCATCATCTCCAGCTGTAATACGCATCGCAAAGCATGTAACAGGATGAACAGTTTTTAAGAACGAAATCGAGAACGGTCCAACTTGAAGTGTTTCTTCTGGATTGTACGCGATTCCTTTCGTATGTGGTTCATGTGTTAAAGAATGGAATCCATTCTCGTCAAACGTATGACCGTATATTGGTAATTCCGGTAGTTGCCTTGTTGTCGCACTCGTAATTAATCTCGCATATTGCAATACCCCAATGTCCGCAACATGATCGTGATGATAGTGTGACAGTACAACTGCATCTATATGAGATGGTGTTATATATTTTTGAAGCTGTGCTAGTACACCACTACCACAGTCTACAAGTAAACGAAAACCATCGTGTTCAAACAAATACCCCGACGTTGCTTCTCCCGCTTCTGGAAAGCCGCCCCAAAAGCCGACAACAGTCATTTTCATATGTATCCATCCTTTCTAAAACCGAGTAGGAATGCAGTTTTTCTCCGTACTTGAGAAAGTTTTTTACTTACATCCTACATTGTTAACTATAATCCATTTCCTAAACTTTTTCATTAATTTTCAATTTTGTTATAAAACAGTTGTTGACTTTTATTTTTTGTACTAATACAATGATAGTAAGAAATGGAAATGGAGGGATTGACATGATCGATCAACCAATGGAGTTTTTCAGAAATTTACCGACGAAAACTTGTGCGCACTGCGGGAAAGAAATTGATGAGCAACACGAAGCATACCATAACAAATGTGATGATTGCGTTCACGAAGAATAGTAGTTTGTGAACATAAAAAAACCCAGCAGACATAGTCTACTAGGCTAATAACATCTTATCCTTCATCGTTGAACCTTTCACCAAGAGCTCCAGTTCAAACTCATACAATTCTTTTTTTCGATAATTTTTCGTATGGATTTTATCCATCATTAGGTCGACAACTTTTCGGGCCATTTCATCAATTGGCTGTTCAATTGTCGTAATACCTGGTTCTGTAATCTGCGATAATATTTGATTATCAAAACCGATAACAGCAAGATCATCTGGAATGCTCCAGTTATGGCGTTTCGCCTCTGAGATAATTCCAGCTGCTACCTCATCGCCTCCTGCCAAAATCGCGGTAGGATTTTTTTTGTCCTTTAATACTTCATGGAATATTCGTTTTCCATCTTCCCAAGAGAAAGCGTTTTCAAGAAAATCAATCGCTTCTACTTGGCGGCTCTTCTCAGTTATTGCACGTAAAAAGCCCATTTTTCGCTGCTGGCTAACGACTTTGGTTTCGTTACCACGGCAAAAAATAAGATTACGATATCCTTGATCTAACACATGCTTCGCAGCTATGTATGCTCCTTGCGCATGATCAAACTTCACTGTTGGAATATTTGCTTCCTCAATATATTCATTACACAACACGATTGGACCGTGCTGTAAGTATGGCTCTACATCTTCCCACGGATTTTCTAGTGAACATAGAATAATCCCATCTACTTGTTTCGTAGATAATAATTGTAAATACTCCATCTCTTTTTCCGGTAAATATCTTGTTTGACAAATAATCAGTTTATATTTATGTTCAGAAGCAGCAATCTCGATTGCTTCAATAAATCTACTGAAGAAAGGATTTGTAATCCTTGGAACTAGCACCGCAATTGTTTCCGTTTTTTGTTTACGAAGCCTTCTCGCCGCAGAATTAGGAACGAAGCCTAAATGCTTCATTGCTAATTGAACCCTTTTTTTCTTCTCATCTGAAACATATGGATGATTATTAATCACCCTAGAAACCGTTGTCCTTGATAACCCCGCTAATTTCGCCACGTCCTCTATAGTCGACACGAAATTCTCCCCCTTTGCATGAAAACGTTTTCTTAAATTGATTATATAGTATATTATTGGAAACTGCAATATCGGTTGTTATGATTTTACTATATTAATATTATACATAGGTAAAAGTCTGTTAATGCATGGGCAATATACTGCTTTTAGAAATTTACGTTATGTACATTCCTTTTCTTAATACCATATATCCTTTATTCAATATAAAACCCCATCAATACGTCATCTCCATATGATCCATCTTCATACTTTATTTGCTTTCGTTGTCTGCCTTCTTCTACAAAGCCCATACGTTTGTACACTTTAATTGCCCGATCATTAACAGAAACTACACCTAAACAAATTTTCTCTAAACCTTTCTGCCCTTTCGCCCAACTAATAAGAAATTCAATTAATTTCGTGCCGATGCCTTGATTACAATACGCCTCTTTAATCCCCATTCCCATTGTGCCTGCGTGTTGTAACCGTTCTAGTTCATATCGGTTGAAAATTAAAAAGCCAACTACCTTCCCATCTACTTCATACACGATATAAAGATTACCTTTCTCATTACTTTTCCGTATCTTTTCTCTTTCTGCATTCATATCATTCGGTAACTTCTTTGGGGATACTATGAAAAATTTTGTAGTAGTTTCCGATAATATAATTTCTTTTCTAATATTCATAATTGCTTCTGCATCAGTCTCTTTTACTAACCGTATCATTAAATCACCTCGTACTTTTTCTTTTGAAAAATAATATTACAACTATAAAACGCCCAATATGCAATATTACATATTGAGAATCTTTTTACTCTTGATACAATATTCATACATCAAAATAAAAGGAATGTATGCAATGAATCCAATCTTAACAGCTGCAAAACAACTATTACATAAAGAAGAAAAGGTTTTATCTACTTTAAAATGTTCACTTACTGGCTATATAATTACGCATAAAGTCCCGTATCCTGGCATGTTACTTGCTACTAATCAAAGACTTCTCTTTTTTAGCCAATATAAAAACACATTCATTGCCGAATTTGATTATGAAAAAATTCTATCCATAGAAACGAAGAGAAGAATCTTTGACAAAAAAATAATATTTTACTATGAAGATGAATATATAACGCTTGGATACATTACAAGTTCGAATGTTGAAGCGTTCATAGACTTACTACAAAGAAACAGCAAGACTAGCACAGGCTTATAATCAGCGGGGATCCCCTCGCTGATTCATTATTTTAACTCCTCCCACTTCGTCCAAACTTCCCTCCCGTTTATACAGTACATATTATCCTCTCTATTCATAAACCCCTGTACAATAAATTCACGTCTAATTGTACAAAAATCATCATGATATTGTTTTATAAATGTATTCATTTCTTTTTCTGTATATTGATTTTCAGCATTTAACTTGCTAATTAAATGCTCTAACAATACTAGTTTTTTCTTCTTTTGACCTGGAATCGATTTTAAACGATCCTCTTTATCGAAAAAGTTACGAATGGTCGTATCCCGGAATTTTATTTCACTTTCAGTCATTTTGTTATCCTCCATCACTTTTTTTCTTTATCTTTTCACTTAAAATATCAATAAAGTAATATCCACCCATTAACACATAATAGAACGTAAGTATTCCAAATGCATCTTTCATACTTGTATATACTTCTTTATCAAACAATATAGGTGAAAGGGCGTAAACAAGAAAGATTATTAGCGGATTTACGATAAAATAATAAGTAAGATTGCCTTTCATCATATCAACTCCTCTACCCTATGTTTCTCTGTAAATTGTTGTAATTCCTTTTCTTTCGTTTCTATAGCTTTTAGAAAGATTTATAGATGAACTAAGGAAAAGATGTGCCCTCTATTAAAATAAAAAAGCACCAAAAAGGTGCTTTTATCTACGCTTCAACCGATTGATTTTCAGCAACATTTTTAAATTGTCGTTTGTGCATCAAAGTTAAGGAAGCGATCGTTCCAAGTGATAATACAACGATAAAGATCATGAGCATTCCTATGTTTTGCCACATGAAGTCAAAGTCTCCACTCGATACGACTGCTTTCAATCCTGATACAGAATATGTCATCGGTAACCAAGCATTGAATGGTTGTAAAAACTTCGGAATCAATTCTAGCGGGAATGTTCCGGCACTCGTTGTAAGCTGCATAATTAATGTGATGATGGCGATAAAACGGCCTGCATCACCGAATGCTGTTACTAAACATTGAATTAATGCGATAAATGCTAAACTTGTAATGATACTAAAGAGTATGAAGTATGGAATGCTTTGTACTTCTACACCCAATCCGAACAGTAATATAACATCTGCTACTATCGCTTGAATAATACCAACTGATAGTAAAACACCGAACTTACTAATAAACCAACTAAATCCTGATTTTGGAACGCCTACTGTATCACGTAATGGGTATACGATAGATAATAATAATGCCCCAACAAATAAACCGAGTGATAAGAAATACGGCGTAAATCCAGTTCCGTAGTTAGGAACTTCCGCCATTTTCTCTGTCTTCACTTTTACAGGACTTGCAAACATATCATACGTTTTATCCGTTCCTTTTACTTCCCCAGTTTTCTCTGCCCCTTCGCCAAGTTTCTCTGCAAGTTCACCTGAACCGTCGTTTACTTTTACGAGACCATCTGTTACTTTTCCTGAGCCATCTGCTAGTTTATTTACGCCGTCGATTAGCTGGGTTGAGCCATTTGACATTTGATTTAGGCCACCATTTAGAGTACCTAAGCCCGTTGTTACTTGACCAGATCCGTCTGCTAATTGATTTACTCCACCTGCCATTTGATTTGCTCCTACAGATAATGTACCTAAACCGCCTGTTACTTTACTCGAGCCATCTGCTAATTGATTTACTCCACCTGCCATTTGGTTTGCTCCTGCAGATAATTGACCTAGGCCGCCTGTTACTTGACTTGAGCCATCTGCTAATTGATGTACACCACCTGCCATTTGATTTGCTCCTGCAGATAATGCACCTAAACCGCCTGTTACTTTACCCGAGCCATCTGCTAATTGATTTACTCCTGCAGATAATGTTCCTAAACCACCTGTTACTTGGCTTGAGCCATCTGCTAATTTCGTTACACCTACAGATAATGTCCCTAAACCGCCTGTTACTTGACCAGACCCATCTGCTAATTTGGATACTCCTACAGATAATGTTCCTAAACCTCCTGTTACTTGACCAGACCCATCTGCTAATTGATTTACTCCTGCAGATAATTGACCTAATCCTGCTGTCACTTTTCCAGAGCCACTTTGCAATTGCGTTACTCCATCAATTAATTGAACTGATCCATCTTTTAATTTATCGGCACCTATTTTTGCATTATCTAATCCCTCACCAAATCCATGAAACTTACTAACAAATTCATTTTGTGCGCTCGTTAGTTTCTCAATAGCACCTGCTAGAGTTTTTATCCCTGCTGGATTTGGTAAGTTTTTTTGCAACCCATTTGTTGTTTGATGTATTTCACCTTTTAATTGTTTCACTTCTTCATTTAATTTATTTGTTCCACCTGCTACTCCGGCAGCTTTTTGCTGAACTGTCGCTGTACTTTTTACAGCACTTGTTACGAATGGCTGTAACTGCTCTTGATATTCTTTTGGTAAACTTTCAATTTGCTTTTGTAAATTCGCTACCTCTTGTGCTGCATTTTTTGCATCTCCTGCTGTTGATTGTGTAAGTTCATTTAACTGATTTACATTCGCCCCAGCTCCATCTATTTTTTCATTTACTGTATTCAATATAGAAGGAACTTTCGACTGCATTTCCTCTAAGCCTGCAGCAGACTTTTGTACGTTACTATTTAACTCTTGCAATCCCTTTTGGATCGCTTGAGAACCTTCCTCTAATTGGCTTTGCCCTTCAACAAGTTTTCCCATACCATTTGATAGATCCGTTGTTCCTGTTTTTAATTCACCGGATTTACTTACTAATTTGTTCAAGCCACCGGTCACTTTCTCAGATCCATCACGCAACTCACCCGTTTTACTATTTAACGTATTTAAACCGTCTGTTACTTTGCCCGATCCGTCTACTAACTTCCCAATACCTGCATTGCTATTTAATGCATGTAAACCATCTGTTACTTTGCCTGATCCATCTACTAGTTTCCCAATACCTGCATTGCTATTTAATGCATGTAAACCATCTGTTACTTTGCCTGATCCATCTACTAATTTTCCGATACCTGCATTGTTATTTAATACGTGTAAACCATCTGTTACTTTGCCTGACCCATCTACTAATTTCCCTATACCTATCTGCATTTCACCTGTTTTGCTATTTAGTGTATTTAAACCATTTGTTACTTTGCCTGACCCATCTACTAATTTCCCTATACCTATCTGCATTTCACCTGTTTTGCTATTTAGCGTATTTAAACCATTTGTTACTTTGCCTGACCCATCTACTAATTTTCCGATACCTACCTGCATTTCACCTGTTTTACTATTTAGCACATTTAAACCGTTTGTTACTTTGCCTGATCCATCTACTAATTTATTAGATCCATCTGCTAATTTCTGAACTCCATCCTTCATCTCCCCAGATTTCCCTTGAAGTGTATGAAGGCCATCCGTCACTTTACTTGAACCATCATGCAGCTCACTTGATCCGTCGTGTAGTTTATTTGCTCCTTCCGCCCCATCTGCTAATCCTTTTGAGACGTCTTGAATGGAATCAAACATTTTCTCTGCATATGTTTTCGTTAACGTGCTTGATACTTCAGTTTTAATCTTTTCAATGGCTGTTCCTCCAATTTGTGAAGATAAGAAGTTTAAGCTTTCGTTTGGAATGTACTCTAAGTTTAATGGCTTTGGATTGTCTTTTAGTAACGTTGTAGCGTTACTTGAGAAGTCATCTGGAATGCGCACTAACATGTAATACTTTCTAGCTTCCATTCCTTTCTTCGCTTCTTTTTCACTTACGAACTCCCATTTAAAACTTTTATTATCTTTTAAATTATCAACGAGCCCTTTTCCGACCTCAATTGATTTCCCATCAAATACTGCGCCTTTATCTAAATTGACTACTGCAACTGGTAAGTCATCTAACTGTTTATACGGATCCCAAAAGGCCCACAAAAACATCCCTGCATATAAAATCGGTACGAATAAGACCGCAATAATTGGAATTAATATTTTTTTACTTTTTATAATTTCCGTGAACTCTTTCCGAAGTAACTGATTCCCTTTCATAATTTCTCCCCCTTTTATAAAATGACCAAAATGTTCATATAGTCATTTTTACCCAAACAAAAAGGCTATACTTGTTCATACATATGCCTTATCCCCGAATTTATTACTATGCAACTTTTTCTTATTATGATTATAATTTTTCTATATTCCCCCTTAACTTAAATATATGACCGTATTGTTCATTTGGTCATTTTTTATAAAATTAAAAGGATTATCTTAGTTTGACAATCCTTTTAGTAAATAAAGTTCAAATAACTCTGCAATTTTTTCTTTTTCTAGCGGTTCGTGATTTTTTTCCCAATCAAAAATAAGCGATACATATAGACGAAGCATAATAAATGCTGTAATTTCTGGATCACATTTGCTAATTTCACCTTTTTCAATCGCAATCTTTAAATACGATTGAATAACAGAAACGATTTCCACATCAACTTGTTGCATCACTTCTTGTACTTCTTTCGTTCCCATATCGCGCTCTTCTTGAATTAATTTAATCATGAGCTGATGTTCTTTTCTAAATTCCAAGATGCTATATAATGCTCTATGTACATTTTCAAAAAATGAAACATCTGAACGAATTGCACTTTCTGCAACTTGCTTCATTTCTGTAATTAAATTAGAAATAATTTCACCAAATAACTCTTCTTTATTTTTGAAAAAAGTATAAATCGTTCCTTTCCCTACATTCGCTAACTTCGCTACTTGATCCATCGTTGTTGCTTTATAGCCGAACGCTGAAAAAGACTTTGTTGCAGCCTCAATAATAGAACGTTTTCGATCTATTGCCACATCATCACCTCCAAAAATGACCAATTGGATAATATAGTCAATCAGTACATCTTTGATATTACCACACGCTTACATTCTATACAAGTTCTCTTTTATTATTTCCAGTATAAAAAAATTTCAGTCAGTGTATATCATACTTTCCATAGTTTATCAGAAGAAAAGAGAAAAGGAAAAGATGTTCTAGAGATATACATCTTAAGAACACCTTTTTGCTATTTCAACATAGAAAGCATAATTTTCTCTAATTCTTCTTTATTTACATTCTTATCGAATACTGCTTCTCCTGGGTTCTCTAAACTATGATTAATAATAACGATTTGGTATGCACTATTTTTCCCTTTTGCTGGAACAATCATCTTCATACCTTGTAAATTACTATCCGAGTGATGAGTAGCGTAGAATATTTGATTACCTTCTAGTTCGTACTTTTCTATATTTTCAGGCACTATAAACTGGTGGCTAAATGGGTCTTTGCTTTCCCCAAAAACTTGCGATTGAGAAATTGTATAATTTCCTTTTCCGTTCGTATATTCTAATTCAATAGTGAATTCCGGTTTTATCTTAAGATAATAATTCACTCTTTCGTCTTTTTGGGTATATCCTTTAATTGTATAAGTTGGCCTCTTGATTTGGAAATCAACATGTTGCTGCACTTCTTCAACTGTATATGTTAAATATTTCCCTACCTTATCCTCATAAGGAGTTGTTTTATTATGAATTTCTTTTAATTTTTCACGATTTTCTGTACTTAAGCGCTCTTCTTTCACCTCTTTTATATCCCCTTGGAATTTTTCGGGTAAGTTTAATCTAACTAATCCTTTTTTCTCGATCTGCAATACCTCTTTATATAACTGCACATAATTCTCAAACTCTTCCTTTGTTAAAGCTTTTTCAGCATGATATAAAAAGGCTGTTCGGTTTTCATATTGCCATTTTGACATCCCCCACTCTTTTCTCGCCTTTTCCTCTGTACCAAATAATGTATCTACAGCATTTTGGAAAGCATCCTTTGACTGCTCTACTTTATCCTCTTGCTTTTCTTTTCCTTCCGTTGTACGTGCGTTGAATAAAGAAAGGGATGCTATAGCAACTATGACAATAACTCCGAGTAAAGAAAGACGATACGATTTCTTTTGGAATTTTTTAATCATAATGATTCTCCTTTTTAGTGTTCGTTTATTTCTACTTAAATTTGCTAGGCTTGGTACTTGATAGGAATAGTGTTCTAAAAGGGTAATAATTGTATGACCGTATGCAATTTGTTCCTCTTTATCTATAAAAGTAAGTGCATATGCATCACAGGCTAATTCTTGATCTTCTCGCATACAAAAATAGGCGTACCAAAGAATTGGATTGAACCAATTTAATAGGATTAAACTGTACATAATCCAATTTACAGCTACATCGTTTCTCTTAATATGAGCTAACTCATGGTAAAAGACATATTGTAATTGTTGTTCATTTAATACTTTCATATGTTTTTTTGATAGTAATACTTTCGGGCGAAAGAAACTAAAAACCGTTGGACTTGCAATCTTTCCTGCAAGACGTAATGAAACTGCCTTCTTCATTTTCATAGACTGCTTACAGCGATTAAACACTGTAGTGACCTGTTCGTCCGTAATATCCGGTTGTTTCTTTATGTAAGAATATAAACGTCTATTTGTAAGAAACGTGATGGCTGCTAATATGATTACCCCAGCTAGCCACACATACAAAGCAAGTTTGTATAAAGAAAATGTAGTCTGTTTTTCCGAACTGACTTTTACTTCCGGTTCGCTAGTTTTTGTCACCATTTTAGAATTTGATTCCAATTCCACTTTTCGATCGCTTTCTATGTTCACTATATTCTCAGTAGCCGGCATATTTTTTGGAATAACTTCCGATACGCTAGAACTATAAGAAAGTAATGAGTAAATGCTATAAGAGCTATCTGGCGACCACGGTAAAAGGAGTCTTATCATTAATACGATCCACAGCATATATTGCCACCGGGGGGTTAATTTATTTCTAAATAGAACTTTTATACATAAAATAAATCCGACTAATATGCTAGCCATAAGTGACGTTTCTATAAGCCAATCAAAAAAATGAGGAAGGTATACATTTATAAGCGTGTTTATCATTTTTATCGATCCTTCCTCTTATTCTCCTCTGTCTTCTCATCTAAAATGCGTTTTAATTCATTAATATCTTCTGAAGATAATTTCTCCTCTTTTAAGAAATTAACAAGTAATGGCTTAAACGCTGCACCGCAAAAACGCTTTAGTAAAGATTTCGTTTCCACTTGCAAATAATTATCTTGTGATACTAACGGGTAATAAGCGTACATACGCCCTTTATCTTGATGGTAAGAAACGGCTTCCTTTTGCACTAATCGATTAATTAATGTGCGGATTGTTTTCGGTTTCCAGTCCATTGCATCTTCCAGTTCTTCTATAATTTCATTCGCTGTTTGCGGAGAATTCGACCAAAGCACTTTCATAATTTCTAATTCTGCTTCAGATATTTTAGGTAATTGATTTGTCATAGTATATTTCACTCCTAAGTATTACATTTGTAATCTATAATTAAGATTACAAATGTAATACTTAATTGTCAACCATATTTTAGAAAAATTAATTTCAGCTAAACCTTACTTACCAACAACAAAATTCCTCTTTTTCAAATAATCAAATAAAAAAACAAGAAAATCTTTACAATTAATAGTAATATAGAAAATAGACAAGTTTATCAAAACAGTGGAGGCTTTTTCAGTCATGATGCGTGCACTTCGTTTAAATATAAAGCAAGCTTTTTGTAATCGTGTTTCTTTAATTATTATGTTTAGTGGACTAGCTCTTATTTTTATTTACCATTATTATTATGTAATTCGTTACATTGGGGATGGAACGGATGCGTTTGTAACAACAGCTTTTAAATGGATTGGATTTCGCGACAATGAAATGGATGTTTATTTATTATTAATGCCCGTTATTGCCAGTTTCCCCTTTAGTACAAGTTACAATTCGGATAAATCAGATGGTTTTAAACCGTTTGTAAGTAAAGGAATTTCTTTGTTCCCTTATTCAGTAACGAAATATATTGTTACATTCTTTTGTGGCGGACTTCTTTATACATTTCCGTTCATCTTATCGTTATTATTTTGCAAATTAACCATTCCAGACGGAGAACCGACGGCTGGTTCAGGCATTATAAATGATAATGGGATGTTTGCAAACTTATATTACGAATCTCCCCTCACTTACATTACTGTATATATCGGAATTAATTTTTTATTTGCAGGTTTAATGGCCCTTTTAGGACTTGCTGCATCTGCGTGGTCACAAAAGGACTATATGGCGATTCTTTTCCCATTTGCAGTTGCCTCCATTCCATACGTCCTGCTAAATACGATATTCCCTACAATAGGCGGAGCTCCTTTTCATTTATATGACCCAAAACAACCTTTGCATGGCATGTCGCCGTATATTTTGACAATACAATGTGCATTCTTCCTCCTCGTTAGCTTAATCATGTATATACAAGGAGTAAAACGTGATAAAAAAAAATATAGAAGAAGGTTGCAAAAAAGAGAGCGGTGTAGAAAAGCGTTTCAAGTATAATAAAACCCTAATTTCCTTACTATATTGGAAATTAGGGTTTTATTTACTATTCACTTACGGTGTACCAGCCAATCCCCATAAAATAACAACCGCTACAAAATAAATCGCTTTAATCGCTATTACTAAACATAATGAAACAATTGCATATTTACTTAATTCTCTTCTTGCACCTATTAAAGTGAAAATAACCGCCAAACTAAATGTTATATAAGAAGCTGCTGTATGTATTAAGTTATACGTAATATCTAGATTGCTTGTAAGTCCTGTTATATCAGCTACAAACTGAAGCATGACAATCGTACTAAAAAAAATTGCAAACTGATTCATTACCTTTCCATTTATTTGTAACTGCATTGTTGTCCCCCTTGTCAAAAAAACTGAATATTCAATCTATTTTATCATTAGATTACAAAAAAAAGGAATCATCTCTTTATACTATTCTATAACGATGCAAAAAAAGAACGCTTAGTCACCTAAGCGTTCCCCACTTTAAGAAGCCTTCTTCAAATCAATTTGAGCAAGTACTGGGTCGTGGTCACTTACACGTCCGTGTTCTTTCATAATGTTTGAGTTTAAGTGTACTGGGTCTACAATTGTGTGCGGTGCGATGTTGTTTGTTACTAAAATATGATCTAACACTTGTGCATTTCCTTCATGAATGTACGTGTAGCGGTTCTCTTTCGGCACTGTGTTTAACATATCTTTTAAGATTGTTCCCTCTAGTGTTTTTAGTGGTTTAGAGAATTCGAAATCGTTCATATCACCTAACACAACAACTGGTGCATTCGTATTCTTTTTCTGAATTCCTTGCACAAAATGATTTACTTCTTGTGCTAACTGAATTCGTTTGTCTTCACTCTTTAATACGAGCGGCTGCACTTTTCCAAATGGCGTTGCATCTCCTAGTTTTGAGTTTAAGTGATTTGCAACGACAACAATGTTTTGTCCTTGGAACGTAAATTCTGCCGCTAGCGGTTTACGTGTACTTTCAAACAATGGATTTTCGTCTCCAATACGAACAACATTCTTATCAAGTAACTTCGGTACCGTCGCTAATTTCACGCGTGATGGATTATAGAAGAAGCCGACGCGAATATTCGCTCCTGGTGCTCCTCCATCTTGATTATTGTTTGGAGCGATTTCTACATACTCATACTTCGGTCCACGAATTTCTAGAACTGCATCAATGATACGTTTTGCGCTTAATGACGCATCTGTTGTACCGTCATTAATTGATCCGTTATTATCTTGCATTTCCTCTACACCGATAATATCTGGCATTTTTAAATTGTATTTAATAGAATACGCTAACGCTTTTACTTTTTCATCTGTTGTTTCTTTTTTATTCGCTGAGAAGTTTTCAATGTTATATGTAGCAACCGTTAACTTATCAAGACGTGGCTGAATATTTGCCCCTACTTGCTTAAATCCACCATCCACCACAGCTGGCAGTTCTGTTATTGGTGAAATACGGAAAGAACCGTAATCATATCCTACTACCCCTGTTATATCTCCAGTGAAAGTATCTCCTACTTTTGCTACATAATCGCGAGGTACTTTTACAGAAAGGCGCTCTGGGTTTAATTGATTTTCATCTAATAAAGGTGTGCCATATTGTGTTACTATTTTATCTCCACCATTTTTTACTGTTACATATAAATTTCCGTTTTTCTGAGGTGCAATAATTTTTGGTGTTGGCATCGTAACACGCATACCTTCAATACTTTCATAGAAGTCGATTGCATCTTCACTTGGATCAAATAAACCAAATGCATCATTATCAATAATCTGGTCCGGAATTTTCACACCGTTTTCCCCGAGTACAATCGGTGCCGGCAAAGATTGATCTTTTGCGATTACAGCAACGCGGCTCGCTTTAATTT
Organism: Bacillus cereus group sp. BceL291; assembly: GCF_051776705.1. Taxonomy (NCBI): domain Bacteria; kingdom Bacillati; phylum Bacillota; class Bacilli; order Caryophanales; family Bacillaceae; genus Bacillus; species Bacillus cereus group sp. BceL291. Next base: position 89,840 of record NZ_JBPWAP010000007.1, read on the forward strand.
CAGTCGTCGTTAAGTCTGTTTCAAATCGCTCTGCATATCCTGGTCCAACATATTCTTCTACTACTCCATCGACTTGAATAAGATCTCCTACTGCTACATTCGCATCTTTTTTATATACGTACATACCTTCTGAAGTAGCTGGATCATTATCTGGCTGATTATCTTCTATATAAAAGCCGTTTTTATCAAGCGCTGTGACAACGCCTTCCACATTGTTTACTTTCTTCCCGTTGTAAGGAGAGATATGTGATTTCCCTTGAATGTCATGAATACGAACCTGTTCATTATTTACGATAATAAATGAAAATGTCGAGATTGCTGAAGAAGTAAGTCCTTCTTTTTCTGCGATTGCTTTCACTACACTATTTTCATTCACTATAATTTGTCCATTATAACGAACGCTTTTATTAGTAGGATTAGAGCCATCTAACGTATAGTAGATTGTTGCGCCTTCTGTATTCGTCGTTAATGTTACCGCTGTTCCTTTAGCAACTTCTCCACCGTTCGGTGAAGCTACTACATCGCTAACACGGTTTTGTCCTTCACCTTGAAACTTATAAGCTGTTACTGATTTTAGACCTGGGTTACTAAAATATAATTCAAGAGTCCCAGTCAAACTAACTTTCTTCCCGATATTTTCAGGGTGATCTTTTACATTCACTGCCGTTCTCACATCACCTTTTGGCAACTGAACGGGCAGGATTTTGTCTGGATTCGTTTCGTTTGGTGAATCTGCAATTGCTACGTTTGTATCATCAAACTTAGCTGGATCCTTCGTATATTTAGAAGAACTTTGCGTATATCCAACAATATATCCTTCCACAATCCCCTTCGTTTTCCCTTGCTGCTTAAATACTTGAATTGCTTTTTCTACTGACATAGAAGCAGTTTCTTCTGCTTGCGCTAAAGTTCCAGTAAATGAAAACAATAGCAAGAATGATAAAAAGACACTTAACAATTTCTTCACAGCCATTTTCCTCTCCCTATTTCATATTTTCTCAGCATTTCTATCATATCAAATGATTCGTTATATAGAATGATATTTCGACAAATTTTACAAAAGATTTATTTAATTTACACGCTTTCAAACTACAATACAAAATAATTATTTTACACCTTCTATGAATGCACTCTATAATGTTAGAGAGAGAAAACAGAAAATATCGAAAGTTTATTGGCATGTAAAATGGATTCATTTGAATAGGAGTGATTGGATGGAAGTGCAAACAGAAACATACCGCGCAGCTATGAATGGAACATTAGAACGTCATTTTTCAGATATGATTGCCGTTATACCAACTAGAATTACAATTGAGCAGTTAAAACAGCGACTAGAAACGATCGCTACTAAAGTTGATGATTTAAAAATTGTTTATAGTGATGAGACAAGCCTTATTGTTGAATTACATATGGGTGAAACAGTCATACCGTATGAACTGCATATTGATGAACCGAACGATCCAGAAGGATATAAAATGTACAATAGACAAGATGCTACAATCGTAGATCGTAATTTTGAAGATGCAGCTTTCGGCACTGAAATTTTCACTCGTACGCTATTTGTAGGCGATGTACTGGACTGCTTTTTCCAGCAGTTACAGTTCTTATGGAATCTCGCCCCAGATTTGTTATTTGTAATCGATTCAAGTGCAGCAATGAAAGTGATATCTAGAAGCTATATTGAATATCACGTTGAAAATGAATTATTACCTGACATTCCTGACTTATACGTTATTCATTCCATTTATGAAGACGATAAAGACGGTGAGCCTACGCAATATTGGTTTCATACACACGGTCTTTTAAGAGCAGGCGTAACTGAAATAGAGTTAATTATTCCAAATCGCATTTCTTCCTACTACGGCATTAGCGATCTCTTTCAAACATTTGCTAATAATGCCGTTGAGAATGGACAAGTCCCTATAAATGAGCCTATCGTTATCGCACATAGTCAGCAAGGTTCTATACATACAGTCGCTGTTCCGTGGGAAAAAGGATTATCTTATATAGGGCATAAAACGAGTATGGACCAATTATCTTCAATCGAGGATGAAGAAGTGAAACTACAACCAATAGATGCACAAAATACATTCTTAGGCGGTATGGATGACCGAGATGAATACCATCAATCTCCATCTGTTCTCTTATTCAAATTTAATACTTCAGAAGAATATATTGAAAGCTTTTTCCAAGAACACGAGGAAGCTACAGGGCTCATGTTCTATAAAACAAATAGTGAAACTGATCGTATGGCTTACAATGCGAAGAATACTTTCGGGTATTTCAGCAACATTTTTCACATTGAACAATCAAATGAAGATTTTCGTTTCCTTGCTAAATTTGGTGTATCCTACGAAGAGGGAAAAAGTGAACATATGTGGTTTGAAATGCAAAACATTACGGAAGATTTCATTCAAGGAATACTCATTAATGAACCATATTTTATAGAAGATATGAGTGAAGGAAATAGTTATCATTTAGATTTTGATAACTTAACAGAGTGGGTTATTTATGCAGGAGATGCTGTTATAAAGCCAAATAACTTATATATGTTTATTGGCGAATAAGTATTTTATATAATAAACGAAACGCCTTCAATATGATTGAAGGCGTTTCTTATAATTTATTGTGCGATTAATTCAGCATCTATTACTTTCTCCAAATGAGATAATACACGCTTTGCAGCTTCCTCACCTTGATTAATACAGTCTGGAAGTCCAGCGCCAGCATAGGAGCTACCTGCCAAGTATATACCTGGCAACTCTTTCTCCATAAATGTTGTGAGCTGTTTCATTCGCTCGTTATGGCCTACTGTATATTGAGGCATCGCTTCTTTCCAGCGACTTACAATTGTAAACTCTGGATCCTCTGTAATGTCCATCGTCTTCTTTAAATCTTCTAGTACGAGCTGAACGAGTTCTTCTTCAGTTTGTTCTACAACCGCTTCATCACCAGCACGCCCGACGTAGCAACGAAGGAGTGTTTTTCCTTCTGGCGTTGTATGCGGCCATTTTTTATGCGTCCACGTACATGCTGTAATGGTGTAATCGCTATTTCGTGATACGACAAATCCTGTACCATTAATATCACGCTGGATTGCAGACTTTTGGAAAGCAAGTGCCACATTTGCAACGGATGTGGATGGAATATTACGGAAGAAACGAAACTGCTTGTACTGAGCAAACATGGACGGCAATACTTTATGCGAAGTTGCCACTACGATGGCGTCCGCTTCTATTTCTTTTCCGTTACTAAGAGTAATTGTATAACCATCACCCTGTTTTGCAACTTTTTCAATGCGAGTTCCCTTTATTATCGTACCTTCATGCATCTTTACTTCGAGAGATTTTACGATAGATTCTAAACCTGTTTTCACTGTTTGGAACATTCCCTTTTTCGGTTCAGCTTTCTCTTCTTTCGGAGCGAGCGTACGCATACCGAGTGAAATACTGCGATGTTTCTGCTCAATCTGATACATTTGCGGGAATGTTGACATTAAGCTCATTTGATCAATATCCCCTGCATAAATACCCGATAGTAACGGTTCTATTAAGTTTTCAACCACTTCGTTTCCAAGACGATGTCTGAAAAATTGTCCGAGTGATTGGTCAGATACTGGCTTTGACCTCGGCATTAATAGATCAAAACCAGCTCTTAGTTTACCAATTGGGGAGAACAGCCCGGAAAATAGAAACGGCGTAATTTGCGTTGGAATTCCCATCATTGATCCAGTCGGCATTTTATGTAACCGATTGTTTACGAGGATAAATGATTGACCAGCTTGATTATTTACAAGTTCATCGCCGAGACCCAATTCTTTCACTAATCTAGCTGCACTTTCTTTTCGTGCTAAGAAAGAATCCGGTCCGCGCTCAATTGTAAACCCATCTTTTCGAACGGTTTGAATTTTTCCGCCAAGTTTACCCGATGCTTCTATAAGTAATGTATCAATCGGCAAGTTTTTTTCATGAATATTTTTTTGTAAGTTATACATTGCTGTTAATCCAGTAATACCTCCGCCGACGATCACAACTTTTTTCCTCAAGCAGGCTCCCCCTTTCTTCTTACAGTACAGATTCTTTTTTCTTTAATACAACATCTGTTAAACAATCAATAAATGCGTCCGATGCATTTGGCATTTCTGGACGATAATATTTCGCACCAATTTCATCCGTTACAACTTTACACTCAAAGTCGTTGTCATATAAAACTTCTAAATGTTCCGCAACAAATCCAACTGGTGCATATACGAATGAAGTATAACCGTGCTTTTCATTTAGTTCTCTCGTTAAATCTTGTACATCTGGACCAATCCAAGGATCTGGTGTGTTTCCTGCACTTTGCCAGCCTACTGCATAGTTTGCTACTTCAGCTCCGCGCGCGATATAATCCGCTGTTTCATTTAATTGATCTGGATATGGATCGCCCATTGCAATAATTTTCTCTGGTAAGCTATGTGCAGATACGATTAATACTGCTTTTTCACGCTCTGCATCTGACATACCGTTATATATGCCTTTCACTGCATCAACCCAGTACTGGATGAATTTTGGCTCTTTATACCAGCTATCAATGCCGTGAATTGTTAAGTTTCCAAGTTTCTCAGCTTCTTCTTGTGCTCGTCCAACGTATGATTTCACGCTAAACGTAGAATAGTGAGGTGCAAGAACAAGTGCGATTGCATCTTGTATTCCGTCGTTATGCATATCTTTCACCGCATCTTCAATAAACGGTTCAATATGTTTTAAGCCAAGATACATATGGTACTCTACTTCATCTTGTACTTCATTTAAACGCTGTTCTAACTTCTTAGCTTGCTCTAATGTAATAGTAGCTAAAGGAGAAATACCACCAATTGCACGGTAACGCTCTGTTAAATCTTCCAGCATTTCAGGACTTGGCTTTCTTCCTCTGCGAATATGTGTATAGTAACGTTCAATATCTTCTTCTTTATATGGCGTTCCGTATGCCATTACAAGCAAACCAATTTTCTTTTTCATACAGCAATTCTCCTTTACTTCGCTAACTGCCCTTTAGAGTATTCATGAATAAATGTAGTTAAACGTTTTAATGTATCCGGATTTACTTCTGGGAATACACCGTGACCTAAGTTAAAGATATAACCCGGCTGTTTCATCCCTTGATCTAAAATACCTTTTACATGTTCTTCAATAACAGACCATGGTGCAAGTAAGAATGAAGGGTCCATATTACCTTGTACCGCCTTATGAACGCCACGTGCACGTGCTTCTTCAATCGGTAAGCGCCAGTCTAAGCCGACTACATCAAGCGGTAAGTCGTGCCACTCATTCACTAAGTGTGCAGCTCCTACGCCGTGCATAATCATCGGTACACCCATCTTACGAACTTCTGCAAAAATACGCTCCATTGCTGGTTTAATAAATACGCGATAATCTGCTACATTTACTGTTCCAACCCAAGAATCGAAAATTTGAACTGCTTTTGCTCCTGCGTTTATTTGCGCTTTTAAATATGTAATAACCATATCTGCTAGTTTATCCATTAAAGCAAACCAAGCTTTTGGCTCTGCATACATGAACGCTTTCGTATTATGGTAGTTACGAGATGGACCGCCTTCAATCATATAGCTCGCTAATGTAAATGGAGCTCCTGAAAAACCGATTAACGGTACGTCTAACATTTCTGTCGTTAATAAACGAATTGTATCTAGTATGTACGGTACGTCATCTTCTGGATTGATTTCCCCTAGTTTTTCTACGTCTTGTAAAGAACGGATTGGATTATCAATAACTGGGCCAATACCTGATTTAATTTCTACATCCACACCAATTGCAGGTAGTGGTGACATAATATCTTTATAAAGAATTGCTGCGTCTACGTTATATTGATCAACCGGCAATTTTGTAACGTAAGCACATAACTCTGGATTATGTGTAATTTCAAATAAAGAATACTTTTCTTTAATCTTTCTATATTCCGGCTGTGAACGACCTGCTTGACGCATATACCATGCTGGTACATAATCGGTACGTTCCCCCCTACATGCTTTTAAAAATGTCTCATTTATAGTTCTTACCAAGACCCTTGCTCCCTTCCTTACCAATGCTTCGAATACGTTCGATATTTATCTTTTTTTACTATACAGCTTGTAAAAACAAAATGCATAATATTATGTACGTTGTTCATTAAATTGACACAAACATTCTTAAAAACGCTTACTATTTTCACAACATTCTTATTATAACACAGAGAAAAACTATGGTTTAGCTACTTTTGACTTTTCTCCTTCACGATTCGTTTGTGTATTATATGGTACAACGTAAAAGCTCGGTTTTGAAAATATGTTAACGAACTTTTCCTCATATTCCCCAGCACCATTTACAGTGCTAACATGTGTATGAATTCCGTTCTCCACTCTATAGATTCGGTACATAATTCTGTTATCTAGAAGTGGTTTCCAACTTAATTTTGCTTTAAATAAACCGAAAGGGCTAAATGATAGTTTCATTTTTACATCTTCAATTTTGCGCAGTCGAATCGGAGCGCCGATTGTTTCCACACCTTCAGGCTTCATAAACTTCTCTTTATGTTCTACATTAGCCTTCGTTAAAATTTTCTTAAACAATTTTGTCGCAGATGCACTTTCTCCTTGCAACTGATGCTCCTTATCCGTACGGTCATAACCAATCCAAACAGCGCCTACTAAGTTAGGTGTATAGCCGACGAACCACATATCTCTTGCTCCCTTATCGTCATTTGGCAATGAAGTTGTACCTGTTTTTCCAGCTAGCGCACCGTTATATACACCAACTCTCGCTGTCCCTTCCTTCACAACTCCTTCTAGCATTTTCGTCATATACCATGCTGTCTGCTTCGAGAAGATTTTCGTCTCTACTTTTGGAGATTCCCCAATGACTGCACCGTGTCTATTTAATACTTTATCAATAACGTGCGGCTCAATTATATTTCCATTTGCTAAAAATGAACGATACATTTTTACAAGATCAAATGTTGAAACGCCATTTTTTAGTCCCCCAAGAGCTGTACTTAAACCAGCATCTGCAATATGGACATTTCCTTTTTCTAAATATTGCTTTCCTTCTTCTACCCCTAACTCATTTAATAGAGAAACTGCCGGTACGTTTGCCGACTCTAAAATCGCATCATACATCGTCATTTCTTTTGAATACTCATGATTATAATTTCGAGGTTCATACCCTTCAAAAGAATTTCTTTCATTTGTTAATAAAGAATACGGATTATACTTTTTCGTTTCTAGTGCTGGTGCATAAACGATAAGTGGTTTTAAAACAGATCCGGGCTGCCTTTTGGCAAAAACACGATTAAATCCTCTCGGGACGTACTTTCTTCCCCCAATCGCCGCTTTAATCCCTCCCGTACGATTATCCATTAATAAGAAAGCACCTTGCGCCCCTTCTTCTTTCCCAGGAAAATTCCTTGCATCTTGAAACTGGTTATATGCTACCTTTTGAATCTTTTCATCCATAGGTACGACAAACGTATATCCTCCGCGAAGTACTTCTTGATGAGACAACCCGTATAAACGAGCGGCTTCATCTATGACCATATCAATATACGGCATATATGCAAGCTCATTCTCATCTAAATTTTTATATAGAGCAATTGTCTTCCCTTGATAACGAACGCTTTCTTCTGCAGTCAAATAGCCTTGTTTATGCATAAGTGACAATACTAGATCGCGGCGTTCCTTACTCTTCTCTGCAGAATAGTACGGTGAATATCCGTTTGGTGACTTCGGAAGGCCTGCAAGCATTGCCCCTTCCTCTACTGTTAAATCCTCAACATTTTTATTAAAATACAACTTTGCTGCCGCTTGAATACCGTAAGCCCCATGACCAAAATAAATATGATTCATATACATTTCAAGAATTTGTTGCTTCGTATATTTTTGCTCTAATTGAAGAGAAATTGCGACTTCCTTCAATTTGCGCGTAAATGTTTTTTCACGAGTTAAAAAGACGTTTTTAGCGAGTTGCTGCGTAATGGTACTACCGCCCTCTACCTTCTCTCTAGCTAACGTATCTTTATAAAGAGCACGGAATATCGACGGATAATCAATCCCTTGATGCTCATAAAAACGAGAATCTTCCACCGCAACAAACGCCTGCTGCACATACTTCGGAATTTGCTCGATCGGTACAAGGTCTCTATTTTCTACGTATAATTTCGTAATTTCTTTCCCTTTCTGGTCAACGATACGTGATGAAGAGTGGAAAACGAGCTGCTTTTCATCCATCATATAGCCACCAGCTAACACGATAAGTTTATAGAGTACAATCGCTACTACGAACGTTGCGACGCCGCCTAATAAAGTCCACTTTACTTTCTTCATACATCGTCCTTCTTTCCAAATGATGGTACATTTATTATTTGAAAAAGAAGTATCTTTATGTATATAATCTTCGAAGTTTTTTAAGAGAGTTGATATAATAGAAACAAACTAGTAAGGGGGCATTAAAATGAAGGCTATTATTTCATACGAAACACCTCTAGAACAAGCACATTTCACTGCAAAAAATGATGAGGAAAATATGTTTTATAAAGAAAATACAGAAGAATCTGTAGAAGGTTCACTTCAGTATGACGTACTAGATGCTGTCGGTGGATTCAAAGGACAACCTGGCTATATCGTTTGTAACAACATTTCTGTAACAGACGAAGGTCGCCCTGTATTTGAAAACCGCTTTAAAAACCGCGCAGGCCTTATCGAAAACGAACCAGGATTCCAAGCGATCCGTGTTCTACGCCCATTAAGTAACGATACATATGTCATCTTAACGATGTGGGAAACAGAGCAAAACTTTAAAGACTGGACAGAATCACGTTCATTCGAAAACGCTCATAAAAAACGTCCCACGCAAGCAGAAGGAAAACCTCAGGCTCAAGCGCATCCACATGCGGAACAGCAAAAGAGTATTTTCTCTCGCCCTTCTTTTGTGACTACTTTTGATGTGTTAGTTTAATTTTTTTGAGTTTGGAGTTCGGAAACCACGGTATGTGAAATTATATCGGCGCAACTCGAATTATATCAGCGATTCTTCGAATATATCGACTTATCGACAAATCATGACACAAAAAGGAAACACCATTACACACCGGTGTTTCCTTTTTCTTTGTACCAATTATATATACGAAGTGAATCTTTTTTTCTCATATGCTTTACTTCATAACCCCGCCCCGCTACCGCTACAAGAGTTGTACATAATTCATCCTTTCTTTGAAAATACGATTGATTATAACCTACTGCTTGAACATGTCTTCTTCGCATTATTCCTGTATATTTCGAAAAATTACGATATACAACCGTTAGTTGATTTTCTCTTAATTCATAACCACCACTTTTATATCTAGCATACGCAAGTAACGAAAACACGATAAATAACGGTAAAATAAAAAATAACGCAATATATTGTTTTAAATATATACTCACGCTAGCAATTAGAACTGTGAGTATGATACTTATTAACCAGCCCATAATGAAATAACGACGCAACGCTGTTTTTGGTAAGTGAGCGATCTCCGCCCCAATTTCATAAGGTAACTCTAAATATGTGAGCAGGTGCTGTACATCTTTTTTCTTCATAAAAGGATGCAGCATCACTTCATTACTTGCTGCTCCAATACTGTGAATTGCTTCCACTTCAACAGCGCAATAACCAAATGGCTGGCGAAGCATACATTCTTTTACAGTAATCGCTTGAATTCGGTGCAATTTTAAGACAAACTCTTTCTTTTCAAATAACCCTTGAACGATACGAATTTCTTCCCCTTTTCGCTCAATTTTAAAGTTTGCATATTTCAACACATATCCAGCCGTGGAAATAATCCATGAAATTGCCATTAAAATTAATGCTATTACAATTAGTTTATAAACACCGTTTCCCATCACATACGCTTCTACTTTACTTGTGAATCCTTCAGGAAGAACAAAATCAAACTTTGTGTAAAGAAGTACCAGTCCAGAAAACACTAGTCCGAACCGACCAGATGTAATCGCTGCTGCTAAAACCTCTTTCGCTGTTAACTGATAAACCGTCTTGCTTTCTTCCTCTTCTATTTCTTCTTTTACAGTAGTTTCTTTCTTATGTAATAAAGAGATTAAATGTTTTGCCTCGTCTTCTTTAATACCAGCCAACATCACTTCTGGTTCACTACCACCACCCGCTACTTCTATATTTAACTTCATAAGCCCAAGCATCTGATAAATGACGTTAGAAGACGTACTAACATTTTGCACACGTTCTTTATTTAAATAACTTTCCTTCTTTACAAAAACACCGTGCTTTATATGTAAAATATTATTCTCAATCCAGTACACTTTAAAATACCATTTAATTGCTGAAAAAATAGCCATGATGAATAAAACAACCAGAAGGAAAAGATAAAATAAATACCAAGGTTCCACTTGTTCATCAGGTTTAAATAAAACAAGAATAATAAGTGGCAACAAACTCGCAACTCTAATACCTAACAATATCGTAATCGGATGTTGCCTCTTATACATCCTTATCACTCACTTTCGCAAGTTCTCCAATTTGTCTTTTTAGCTGTTCTGCTTCTTCTTTCGTTAAACCTGGAATACTATGAGAAGTTGCGGCTGTTGAAATGTGTAATTCTGCTAAATTATACTTTCTCATGATCGGCCCTTGCTCAATCGTTACGTGCTGCACACGGATCATCGGAATAAGTACGCGTTTTACAACGAACATTCCCTTTTGAATCTCAATCTCTTCTTCATTTAATCTGTAACTATAATAGCGCTGACGTAAATTTGGAAACACAAAATAATCAAGTGGAATAAATGTAATAGCTCCTGTTACTAATAGTCCAAACAACCAGCCCCACCAGTTAAAGTTAATCATAAAAAAGAAATACGCAATTACGACTGTTAGTATAACTGCCGTCCCAATTAAAGCGTGAATTCGCCACACTTTCAGCATATTAGAATGAATCTCCCTTTCTAACGGCTGCATCTCATCACTCCAATTCTATGAATTTATTACTTATATATTATCAAAAAATAAGATTTCATATACATTTTTGTAAATTTATAGTCAAATAAAAATATATGAATCAAAAGCATATTAAAGAAAAACATACCTCAGTTTTGAAAATTATATATTATAAATATGAATTATATTGAACTAAAATAAACCTTACATGATTCATGTAAGGTTTATCGTTTTATACACAATATATTTCATTATTGTTGAGATATACTAGCATCGCTTTCAATTCGCTTTTCTTTTTGGCTCAGTTTTTTATCTTTAGATTTTTTTAATGTTAAAGTCATACCAATAAAAATAAAAAGAATTCCTGTTATTTGCATTAAAGTTGGACGGAATCCAGTAAGTACAGTATCTAATAATATTGCCACTGCCGGATCCAAAAAAACTAATATTGAGATTGTTTTTGTAGATAAATAGCGTAAACTATCAAAAAACAGATAATATACTATCCCTGTGTGAATAAAACCAGTAGCTATAATATATGTCCAATTACTTTGAGTGAGGCCACTAAAAGCATCTAAATCTATAAATGGTATTAAAAGAAATATCCCCAAGAATGTTTGTAAAAATGTCATTGCATACGCACTCATTTTGTTAATCCCTTTACCAAATAAAGTTGTAAATGCATAAAAGAGAGCTGCAAGAAATCCCCATATCATACCTGAAGACATTAATGAACCGACAGAGAAACTTCCATCGATACCAGCAATTAATAAAGCTCCTGCAAAACACACAACTATTGAAATGATAGATATTAATGTTAATTTTTCTTTAAAGACGATACTTCCAATTAACAGTACAATTACTGGTGCAAGATGATAAACCGAGATAGCAATTGTAACTGACATATTTTCAAAGGCTTTAAATAAGAAAACCCAATTAAATACTAAGAAAAAGCCACATATTAAAACTTGAATAACTTCTTTTCGTTCCCATTTATCTTGTTTATATTGCCCTGTAAGCAACCAGCATACACTTAAAAATATTGTCGCAAAAATACACCTTACAAACACTAATTCAAACGAAGGTAAGTTTGTTTGAACTGAAAAAAATCCAACTGATCCAAAGATAACCATTGATGCTATCATCTTTAAAGCCGGTACCGTTTTCTCTTGCTTAAAACTTTTTTGAAGCAAATTAATCCCCCTCCAATAAAAACTCGGTTTATAGTGAGAAAAACACCAGCCTAAAAAAGGACAGGTGCTTTTCCTCAAAAACACTCAATTATAAATTTTTCCCAGCAGTCCAACCACCATCAATTACAAAATTAGAACCAGTAATAAAGCGGGCCTGATCAGAAATCAAGTACTCAATACATGAAACAATATCCTGCGGCAACCCCCAAGTATCTAAAGATTGATTACTTTTTATCATAGACATCAAGGCTGTATTACTAAAGTATTCTTCTGTAAGTTCAGTTCTAATAACACCGGGAGAAATGCTATTCACCCTTATATTTTGCTTTCCAAATTCCATAGCCATCTGTTTAGTCAATCCGATTAAAGCATGCTTTGATGCAACATAAGCAGCTCGCTCTGGTTCAGCCATTAATCCAGAAACCGATGCTATATTCACAATACGACCTTTTATTTTCGATTCACACCATCGCTTAGCTACTTCCCTAGAAAGGATAAATGGGGCTACTAAATTTACATCAATTACTTTTTTAAACATATCATCGGATAAATGTAAAACAGGTGTTATCTCTCGAATACCAGCTGCATTTATTAATATATCAGGAGAAAGCTTTTCTAAATCTAATTGAGTAAACAGATTATGAATCGCTTCGCTATTACTTAAATCAATTTGCACTACTTTCAAAGGCATATCTGTTTTCATATAATCTATTAAGTTATTATTATTAATATCAAGCGCTATTACATGAAATGATTTTTCTAAAAAGTATTTTATACAAGCATGACCTATACCGCTATTGGCTCCAGAAATCATAATTATTTTATTCTCTCTCATTTTGTCTCCTTATAAGAAAATGTTACTAATAAAATATCACGAAAAGCCTCCGTACTACATTCTGTTCCAAGTGGCGTTACGGCATGGAAGACCTTTTGTCCAAATACTAAAGTTTCTAAAGGCTCCTTCAAACTTATAAACTGATTAATTTCCCGAGGAGAATTAGCTATTAAATTATCTCCACCAATAGCTGTATTACTTAAATTCATAAGGTGTAAAAACACTACTGGTTCATCATCTTTATGTAACCAAATAGGTGAACTAAAAGATGGTCTTTCTTTAGTAGCTTTATATCTTACTTGATGTAAACCTATAATTAAGTCTTTACTTGTATCTATTATATTTGTTTTAAATGCAAATTCAGTATCGAAGCGCACGATATTTTGAATTAAAGGATTACATAAAAAGCTATCATTTATGCTATTGAACTGTCTAACTTTCCCGCCATCGTCATAGTTATATTCTTTAGATTGGAAGTAATCATTACTATTATCTAAAATATAATCTGGTGAATCAACATACTTTATATACCTTGAATAAGATCTAGCACGACATTCACCGTATGCATCATCTTCCAAATTATAATAATCTAACTGTGCTTGTGTTAATAGACGATGATTCTCTTCCTCTTGTAAAAAGATTTCATTTGAAATTTCAAGGAATCCTTTAGATTCAAATTCATGTACCTTTTCTTCTATGCTAAAGCCACTCATTTTACTAAGAACAAACGTCATTATAAAAACCTCCACACTATTGTATTTTTCTATCTCACCCTATGTTAGAAATGCAATAAGTAACCGAGATTCTTGCTTAATAAAATTTAAAATTATGATATTCAATTAATACACCAAATGAAATATACGTAATTCATTAAAATTATTTATTAAGCAATATTATATATCCTTTCGGGTATTTTTTCTAATTATCTGAAGATTTATCAACATTAGTCTTAATATTCAAAAATAAAGAAATAGATTTTTCAGAAAGATAAAACTGCGCGTATTGCAATTATTTATGTATATAACTTTTTTTAAAATTATATTTTAAATATAGCTAGTTTTTTATAAATTTTTTGATATAATTACATACGGGAAAAGGGAAGAACTTTGTCTTCCCTTGTGTTTTTATTTGCATCTAGTACTTTTGCTAGATGCTTTTTTTATGCTAAAAAAGGTATCCTCAAATACTTTGAGGATACCTTTTCACCTTTATTATCTCTGCTGTTTTCTACCTAATATGAGTAATCCAAAACTCATCATTACAAGAAGTGCTCCCATATATGGTTCCACAGGCATTTTCTGCCCTGTCTTCGGTAATTCTTTTTCAGGTTTCTCTGGATTCGGTGTCCCAGGCTTTTCTGGATCTGGTGTCCCAGGTTTTTCTGGATTCGGTGTTCCAGGCTTTTCTGGATTCGGTGTTCCAGGTTTCTCCGGATTCGGTGTTCCAGGTTTCTCCGGATTCGGTGTTCCAGGTTTCTCCGGATTCGGTGTTCCAGGTTTCTCCGGATTCGGTGTTCCAGGTTTTTCTGGATCTGGTGTTTCTGGGCCTGGTGGCGCTAAATGATTCAATTTGTTTAATACTTCTAATTGAACTGCATTTATCATTCCATTTGTAATTTCAAATGGAATTGGATTAGTTAATTTTTCATATCCTTTTGGTGCTTCTACTTCTACTAGTGTGTAGTTACCTACAGATAGATCTGTGATTTTTGCCTTTCCATCTTTATCTGTTGTTACTTTCACTACTACTTTTCCCTTTTCATCATGAACCTCAAACACAGCTCCTGATAAGACTTCCTTGCTTTCAGCGGCCATTTTTGTAATCTCCACTGAACCTTTGTCTAACTGTTCATTCTCTACTTTCAATGATAAGACTTTTGTCATACCTTTTGTAATTTCGAATGATACTGGTTCCGTTAACTTTTTGTAACCTGGTAAGCTCTTTGTCTCTACTAATTTGTATTTTCCTACTGATAGATCTGAAACGTTTGCTTTTCCTTCTTTATCCGTCGTTACTTTCGCAACTACTTTTCCTTTTGAGTCACGTACTTCAAATACAACATTTTCTAATGGTGCTTTACTGTCTTTATCTATTTTTGTGATTTCTACATTCCCCGTATCTACCATTTCATTTTCTACAGTGAACGCTAAAGATTTTGTCATACCTTTTGTAATTTCAAATGGTACAGGCTTTTCTAATTTTTTGTAGCCTGGTAAACTCTCTACTTCTACTAGCTTGTACTTTCCTACTGATAAATCTGAAACTGTTGCTTTTCCAGCTTTATCTGTCGTTACTTTCGTTACTACCTTGCCTTTGTCGTCTTGTACTTCAAAGACTACACCTGCTAACGGTGCCTTATTATCTTTATCTATTTTTGTAATTTCTACATTTCCCGTATCTACCATTTCATTTTCTATGTTTAATGATAGAACTTCTGTCATACCTTTTGTAATTTCAAACGATACTGGTTCTGTTAATTGTTTGTAACCTGGTAAACTTTCTTTCTCTACTAATTTGTACTTTCCTACAGATAAGTCTGAGATTTTTACTTTACCATTTTTATCTGTTTTTACTTCTGTTACTACTTTGCCTTTGTCGTCTTGTACTTCGAAGACTACGCCTTCTAATACTTTTTGACTATCTTTATCTACTTTTGTGATTTCTACTGAACCTTTGTCTAACTGTTCATTCTCTACTTTTAATGATAAGACTTCTGTCATACCCTTTTTAATTTCGAATGATACTGGCTCTGTTAGTTTTTTGTAGCCTGGTAAGCTCTCTTTCTCTACTAATTTGTACTTTCCTACAGATAAGTCTGAGATTTTTGCTTTACCATTTTTATCTGTTTTTACTTCCGTTACTACTTTGCCTTTGTCGTCTTGCACTTCGAAGACTACGTCTTCTAATACTTTTTGACTATCTTTATCCACTTTTGTGATTTCTACTGAGCCTTTGTCTACTAGTTCATTCTCTACTTTTAGTGATAAGACTTCTGTCATACCTTTTTTGATTTCAAATGATACTGGTTTCGCTAGTTTTTTATATCCTGGTAAGCTCTCTACCTCTACTAGCTTATATTTTCCTACTGATAAATCAGCAATCTTTGCTTTTCCTTCTTTATCTGTCGTTACTTTTGTTACTACTTTGCCTTTTTCATCTTGTACTTCGAAGACTACACCTGCTAATGCTTTTTGGCTATCTTTATCTACTTTTGTAATCTCTACTGAGCCTTTGTCTAACTGTTCATTCTCTACTTTTAATGATAAGACTTCTGTCATACCTTTTTTGATTTCGAATGATACTGGCTCTGTTAGTTTTTTGTAACCTGGTAAGCTTTTTTTCTCTACTAATTTGTACTTTCCTACAGATAAGTCTGAGATTTTTGCTTTCCCTTCTTTATCTGTCGTTACTTCTGTTACTACTTTGCCTTGTTCGTCTTGTACTTCGAAGACTACACTTGCTAATGCTTTTTGACTATCTTTATCTACTTTTGTTACTTCCACATTTCCCTTGTCTAACATTTCGTTTTCTACTGTTAAAGCAAGAGATTTTGTCATGCCTTTTTCAATTTGGAAAGTAATCGGATCTACTAATTGTTTATATCCTTTTGGTGCTTTTACTTCTACTAACTTGTATGTGCCGACTGATAAATTAGTAACTTGTGCTTGTCCTTTTTTATCTGTCGTTATTTTAGCGACTACTTGTCCTGCTACATCTTGAATTTCAAAGACTGCATCAGCTAAAGCATCTTTATTTTCTTTATCTACTTTTGTAATTTCTACATTTCCTGTATCCACTAATTCATTTTCTACAGTCAATTGTAATGCTGTTACTCTACCCTTTTCAATTTCAAATGAAATTGGCTTTTCTAGTGGTTTGTATCCTGCCGGTGTTTCTACTTCTACCAACTCATACTTCCCGATAGATAAATCTGAAACGTTTGCTTTTCCTTCTTTATCCGTTGTTACTTTCGCAACTACTTTCCCTTTTAAATCACGTACTTCAAATACAACATTTTCTAATGGTGCTTTACTATCTTTATCTATTTTTGTTATCTCGACATTCCCTGTATCCACCATTTCATTTTCTACTTTTAATGATAGTACTTCGGTCATGCCTTTTTTGATTTCAAATGATATTGGTTTTTCTAATTTTTTATAACCAGGTAAACTTTCTACCTCTACTAATTCATACTTTCCTACAAGTAAATCTGAAACATTTGCTTTTCCATCTTTATCTGTCGTTACTTTTGTAACTTCATTACCCTTTTCATCTTGGACGATGAATGTTACTCCCGCTAACGGTGCTTTATTATCTTTATCTATCTTTGTTATCTCTATATTTCCCGTATCTACCATTTCATTTTCTATTTTTAATGATAGAACTTCGGTCATGCCTTTTTTGATTTCAAACGATACTGGCTCTGTTAATTTTTTATAGCCTGGTAAACTTTCTTTCTCTACTAATTTATACTTTCCTACTAATAGATCTGAGATTTTTGCTTTACCATCTTTATCTGTTTTTACTTCCTTTACTACTGTTCCAGCTTCATCTTGCACTTCAAAAACTACGCCTTTTAATGCTTTTTTGCTGTCTTTATCTATTTTTGTAATTTCTACTGAACCTTTATCTAACTGTTCATTTTCTACTTTCAACGATAGGACTGTTGTCATACCTTTTTTAATTTCGAATGATACTGAATCTGTTAGCTTTTTGTAGCCTGGTAAACTTTTCGTCTCTACTAATTTGTACTTCCCTACTGATAAATCAGAGATTTTTGCTTTACCATCTTTATCTGTTTTTACTTCTGTTACTACTTTTCCTTGCTCATCTTGCACTTCGAAGACTACGCCTTCTAATACTTTTTGACTATCTTTATCTATTTTTGTAATTTCTACTGAGCCTTTGTCTAACTGCTCGTTTTCTACTTTTATTGCTAAAGCTTTTGTCATACCTTTTTTTATTTCAAATGGTACTGGTTCTGTTAGCTTTTTATAACCTGGTAAGCTTTTCGTCTCTACTAATTTGTACTTTCCTACTGATAGATCTGAAACATTTGCTTTTCCATCTTTATCTGTTACTACTTTTCTTACTACTTCATCTTTCTCATCTTGGACTTCAAATTCGACACCCGCTAATACTGCTCCGTTTTCTTTGTCCACTTTTGTAATTTCTATATTACCTTTGTCTACCATTGCATTTTCCACTTGTATTGGGAATATGCCGTCCCCTGTTACACTTACTTCGAACTCTGTTTCTTTTAATTGGTAGCCTTCAGGCGCTTTCGTTTCTTTTAAAATATATTTTCCTAGTGCTAACGGTTTAGAGATTGCCTTACCATCTTTATCTGTAACAATATGTTCGACTACTACACCGTCTTTTACTATATCAAACTCTGCATTTGCTAATGGTTTTTCACCATTTTCCGAATCAATTTTCTTTATTTCAATTTGACCCTTTTGCACAGTATTTTTAATTTCAATTGTTTTTGTTTCTCCAGCTTGAAGTGTAACCTCTACTGGGCTTGTTAATTTTTGATATCCTTCTGGTGCTACTGTTTCATAAACTTTATACGTCCCAGGAGCTAAAGTTTGAGGTACTGAAAAACCTTTTTCGTCCGTTGTCAGTTTTGCAACAACTTCATTTGCACTATTTCGAACTTCAAATTCGGCACCTTTTAACCCTTTGTTCGGATTCTCAGAATCTATTTTATGAAGCGATACTGTACCATCTTTTGGAGCTTCAGGCGGTGTAATAGTTACTTCTTTTGATGTTAATGTTTTATCATCAAAATGTAATTCCGCTTTATTAGGAATCTTCTTATCTACGTAAGAAGATAAGTCTGCATTATTTTTAATTTTCGCCTTGATACTAAGATTAATTATCCGGTCTTCATATGACTTATAATCAAAATTCTCACCAAACGTAAATGTTACTTCACTTCTTTGTTTATCTATATTTAACGTCCCTTTAGAAGTAATATCTTGGCCATTTTTATCATACACTTTTGCCTCTAATACTTCTAAAACATCTTCTAAATCATCACTAATTACCATAGATGTGTATTTAGGAGGATCGTTCGGTATATGTGTACCAACTTGGTATTGAATAACTTGATCCATTTGTGTTAGCTGCTCATTCTCTACAAGCTTGCCATTCTCATCAACTATATTTTTTTCAATGCTAGGTGGATTATTGTCACCTGAACCGGATCCTCCCCCACCACTCACAAATACTTGTCCTACTTTTTCTTCAGTTTTAATATTTTTACCTTCTAATTTCACAGTATTTTTATGAGGTTTTGCAGCAGGATTTGTAACCTTTGTTTTATATCTTAAAATATAGCCTTTTGAACTGTCTGGAAATTCAATTGTAAATCCAGTCTTTGTTGCATTTATTTTAATGTTAGATAAATTTGCTGGCTTAATATTTGTTGGTGCATAACCATCTTCAAATACAGCCTCTTCTAATACTACGCTGTCTGTAATTAACTCATGCCCAGGTCCTAATGTATCTGTTAATTTAAGATCTTGCATTTCTGTTCCAGTTGCATTTACATATACAAGCCAATCAGCAATAGACGGATCTTCTTGATTATAAGAACCCCATTTCAATAGATTTTCCGTATTGGGTTGTGGCTTCGGTCTCTCTGTCGTATTACTTACATTTACTTCTTTATTTACGATTTGACCATCAACGTTAAATTCTAATGGAATTTCTTTAACACCATCATATGCTTCTAGACCAAAGTAGAATTCTACGAATAAAGAACCTTTAATGTTGTTCTTTCCCTCTACGTAATCACCCATAGTACACGTTAATAGACCCTTTTTCATCTCACATGTACCAACTGTTTTTCCTTCAGCATCTTTTAAAGGAAAACTCATATTCATAAGGTCTTTTCGAAACTCTTTTGGCATATCAATTGTGAATTGATCTCCACTTTTTATTTTTTCTTTAGCTGACCACTTCACTTCTACTTTCATACCATCTGAGGCTTGATATGGTTCAGATGTCGTGCCATCAGTACGGGAAATATTAATTTCGTCCACTGGACTTTTCATCACAGCAGCTTGAATAACTGGAGCCCACACATTCAGCACTGAAAATAATACTAGAAAAACTAATGAAACCATTGAAATATGTCTTTTAGTACTTTTCATTTGCATAGTTCCCTCCTAAATTTTTATATTTATATAACAAAAAAAGATCGTCCGGTTGCATCAAAAATGTGCAACCAGACGATCTTAGTAACCAATATGTATTACCGTAGACTCTAAGCTTTGCGGCCTATCCTTTCGAATAGTGTGCTAAAAATATCTTTTATTCTTTTTTTGTTTCATTTTCCTCTTAAACCAAATATTACTATACCGTCTGGACGGTTATAATTCAATACTCTATAAAATTGTTCTATTTTTCTAATAAAAAAAATAATTCACCACTACATTAAAGAAGCAATGGTGAATTATTTTCTCATTATATAGTTCGTATATTCTATTTATGTGAATTACTAATAAGAGCTTGAATCACTTTTTCTCTTAACTCGGGGCTTAGTCTTCCAACCCCTAAATATTCCGAATACCATAATCCATCTGCTGCTAATCTAATAATTGTTGCACAAACTGAATCTATCTCATCATTTTCTATATTTTTTTGCAGTTGCTGAAATGATTGTTGTAATGGCTCAAGTAATTCAGGTTTTAACATGAGTGCTGCCATCATACTGCTAGACAACTCTTCTGTTCTTCTCTCATTACTTAATCTTTCCTCTACAAAAGAGCGAACCCATCTCCCTTTCCTCTCTGAGTCTTCCGCTACTTTATTGTAAATGGCCCCTTCATAATCCTCTACCCCTCGGACTATCTTACCTTCTATTAAAGCTTCTTTATTTGAAAAGTGATACAATAATCCACCTTTGCTTAAACCCGCCTCTTTTGCCACTGCTTCTAAAGTTAATTTAGCAACCCCTTTACATTGTACAATTTGAGAAGCAGCCGCCAAAATCTTTTGCCGCGTTATGCTTATACTCATTCCTTTTTAAAACCCCATTTCTACTAAATTTATATAAATACGAATCTTATTTTTAATATTGTTGATTACTACTAAGTATTTTCTTTATACAACAAAAGCTTCATTACCTTTGAATTTTTAGTTACTTATTCTATTAAAAATTTCCATATCATTCAATATGATAACATTAAATACACAAAGCTGACTATACATCTATACTTTTGTATTTATTGAAAATATATCCATTAATAAAATTTACCGATTTATTCCTTCTTATTACTTTAAAACAGCAGTAATTCTTTCAGTACTAAATAAAAAATGTTATTACTCCCATTGAATTGAGTAATAACATTCTACTTAACAAATTCGCTGCCAACTAGCATCCTTCACATCTTCACTAGTCGGTTTTCTAACTGATCCAATAAAGTGAAACTTTATATCCGTAACATGGACAGGTGTATTTCATTTTGTCACTCCATTATTAACTTGTTTTCCCATATATTCCGACTCACAAAGAATGTAACAGCACAAATCATAGTTATCCCCATGAAAAATGTATTAGAATCTTCATATGTAGTTGGAATGCCTACCGTTACGAAAACAATACTAAAAGCTAAAAATAGATATAATAATAAAGATATAATATAGCTTAGTTTAAATCGTAAAATGATACCTCTAAACAATAGCTCACCAAGTAGACAGCCACCTAAAATAATAGGTACTCCGAAATACAATGTAAGGACTCCCATTTGCGCAGTAGATTGAATTATCTTTCCAATTATGTTCGGCGAAACCAGCTCACTATCGTTTCCCATCCTATCATATAAATCAAGTGCTGTTGCTGAAATAAAGAAACTTAATATAGAAAATGAATACGGTATTAAAAATTTGCTCACTCTCATTCACCTCGCTTTTTTCTTTACATATATTATTCATTATTTCCTATCATTTTTACATAAAAAAATAACCCTCTATGATAAAACATAGAGGGTAGCATTTCTATATAAAAATCTATACCTTATCCTGAAGTGAATCCCGAAAATAGGACAAATATCAAAACACCTAAACCATCTGCTATCTGCTCCCTACATTCTTTAGGGTAGATAGTTTATATGTTTTATTAGAAAGTAGTGCCTTCTTTTTTATAATATTCTTTTGAAATCTCTTCATAAAATGCGGCTGATGTCGCGTAGAAATAAGGTGCTAACCATAAGAAACCGATTCCTACAGTAAGAATACTTAAAATGAACCAACCTAAGAAACTTAAGCATAGTAAAAAGTAATCCATTTTATGTCCATTCATCATATGACGACTCTCAGTAATCGCTTGATTCGCTGTATATTCTGGATGATCATTCAAAATAAAATATGTCATAGAATAAGAAAATGATTTAATAATACCTGGAATAATAAGAAGTAATGTCCATAGAGTCAAGTATACATACATTAGTAAATATGTTAAAAACGACTTCATCAACTTACTTCCATCGCTAAACCATCTAAATATATGACCAATGCGAGCATCAGTCCCACGAATTGCATTTAAAACAAGATAATAGGCACCTATTGTTAATGGACCAATAACAAGCATTACTATAATACTTACTGTAAGTGAATCACTTGCTTCTTCCCAACCCCAAAATATCGAGAAAATACCTGTTGTTAGCATTTCAACAGCTCCAATAAGGATTCCAATTAATAAGGTTGCCCCTACCGCTAGTCCCCATCTTCCTTTTAATGCATCAAGTGCTTCTCTTTTCAACTGACTTATCATATATAACCTCCTAATACTATTTCCATTTTATTATACCATTTATATCAAAAATCCCATATATTTTCCTAAAACAGAAGCATATTACCTTTTTTCATACGTATTGATACATGTGTGCTGTAGTTGTACTAATATATGGATTAAACGACTCTTTTCCCTATAACAAAAAAGCCTGCCTTTCATAATAGGCAAGCTTTCTCAAGTTACATCTCATTTATTTTCTTCTTATACCAATCCTGCATTCTCTCCGCATCTTCTACTCTCGTATGCTCTATTTTATAACTAGATGATGCACTCGAAAACTTATACGTACATAAATCCGCACGGCGCTGGAAATATGATTGTGTCTTCTCCATTGATTGGACGTGTCTTCTTCTAATAAGTCCTGTATATTTTCCGACGCTACGATAGACAAGTGTAATTTGTTCTCCGTTAACACTGTAGCCATTTGTTTTAAATGTTGCGTAGCCAATTGTAAAGATAAGGATTGCGAGCGGTAGTAATGCCCACATGATGTAATACTTTTCAAAGTATATGCTTATTCCAGTAAGCGGGATTGCGAGCATAGCGAAAAAGATGAAACTATCAATGAGATAGCGGCGCAATGCTGCTTTTGGTAACGAAGTAATATTTGCATTCAGTTCGTATGGTAATTGTAAATGCGCGAGTAATTGTTGCACTCGATCTTTTCGAATGATAGGATGCAGTGTAACTTTTTCTTCTTTCCCTTCACTTTGAATGACTTCTACTTGCACAGCACAATAACCGAACGGTTGGCGTAAAATGCCTTCTTTTATCGTAATTCCTTGAATACGGTGCAATTTTAGTACGAGTTCTTTTCTCTCCAGTAACCCTTGCGAAATACGGACTTCATCATTTTTTCGATTTACTGTGAAGTTACCGTGTTTTAACGCGTAGCCAATTGTAGATATCATCCAAGAAACGACAAGTAAAATAGCTACCATGTAAATCCAGCCATATATATCGTGGTCCATTACATATGACGTCACACTATTTTTTATCCATTTCGGAATATACTCATCTACTTGGTGATAAACGAAAAAGATTAAAGAGAACAATACTCCAAATTGACCAGATGTAACAGACGCTATTAAAATCTCTTTCCACGTTAACTTGTACTCTGTCGTTTGTTTTTCCTCTGTAACAATTGCTTTTTCTACTGTATTTTCTGCTGCTTCGTCTAACGTTTTTTCTGCTTTCACTTCTGGAGTTGGCTCATTTAGCAAAGTAATAAGCTCCGTCGCCTCTTCTACCGTAATTCCAGCTAAGCTAACTTCTGCTTCATCGCCCCCGCCAGCTGTTTCAATCTGAATTTTTTTCAAACCGAGCATTTGGTATAGTACGTTAGAACTTGTATTAATTGTTTGAACACGTTCTTTATTTAAGTAGCTCTCCTTTTTCACAAAGAGACCTTGTTTCACATGTAATACGTTATTTTCGACCCAGTATACTTTGTAATACCAGCCTACGATAGCTGAAATAATTGTGATCAACGCAAAACCAATAGGAACTAAATACCAAAATGGAAACTTTCCCCTTAAGCTAAAAAGAAAAATAATGAGTGGTATAAAATCTGTTATTTTTAATTCTAATAACATCGTGATTGGATGCTGCCTCTTATACATCCTCATCACTCACTTTCGCTAATTCTGCGATTTTCGTTTTCAACATTTCAGCTTCATACATCGTTAAACCTGGGATGCTATGAGAAGTTGCTGCCGTTGAAATGTGTAATTCTGCCAATCCGTATTTTCTCATAATTGGCCCTTGTTCAATCGTTACGTGCTGTACACGAATCATCGGTACTAATACGCGCTTTACGACGAAAAGACCATGCTGAATTTCAAGTTCTTCTTCATTTAGTTGGTAGCTGTAATAACGTTGACGTAGTTTCGGAAACGTAAAGTAATCAAACGGTGTATATACAATTGTTAATCCGATGAGCACATAGAAAATCCAAGCCCACCAATTAAACTTAATCATAAAGAAAAGATATGCCAAAATGACTATAATACTGATTCCTAGCTCAATTAAAGAACGCGCTTTCCACACCTTGACCATGTCAGGGTGAATTTCATTTTTCAATGGATCCATGTAACCACTCCAAATCTAGTAATCTAATATATGAATACTCTTAATCTATATTTTACGTAACTTTACAGAAAATTTAAATTTAATCTTCTTTCTTCTCAGGAATAAAATATCCAAACCAAAGTAGCCAAATGAAACCGATTAACTTCATCCAATTTCCATCCGCTTGAAAAGCTTCAATCATACCTGGTATTTTATAAACCCCAATAAATCCAAGAAAACCGAGCCACCAGTTTTTTTGCATTTTCATTTTTACTCCTCCTTCATGACGTTTTTCACATTTCGAATCCAAATTTCTTTATACTTTAACTGGAATCCCATGAGCATATAGTTGCTCATATTATCAATCACGAGTGCTAGCGTATGAGCATTTTCTTCCGTTTCATGTTGTGACACTACGTCAAGTTCTACGCCTTTCTTCAATAAATCGTGGAAACCATTTAAGAAATCTTCTTGTATTTCAAATAAGCGTTTCTGATACTTTTCATTTCGCGATGCAGTTACGATAAATTCATTGATAACACGTAATATTCCTTCTTGCCCTTCATATTCAGAGAGCATATGTAAACCATCAGCAATTAACTTTTCTGCAAAGTTTTCTTTCGTATATTGCTCTTTATCGAAATAACTCACGAAATGATATCCAGAGAAAATTTCTTCAAATAAAAAATCGATTAACGCTTCTTTAGAAGAAAAATGATAATAAATAGCCGGTTTTGAAATACCTACCTCTTTCGCAATCATGGAAAGACTCATCTTCTCAATGCCGTGTTCTGCCATAAGTTTAAATGATGCCTCTACAATGTTTTGCGATGTTTGTAAATTCTTCGTCATACTGTACCTCACTTATTTTTACTTACCGGTCGGTAAGTAAATTATAAAACAAAACGAAATGATTTTCAATTTAATTAGCACTACAGAAGGTGTTTATCAGAAAATACAGAAATTTATAAAGTAAAAGCAACATATAACAATAAGGAGGATACCATATGGGACTTGGTGGTAATGAGGGCAGTGGTGGTAATGGCGGCGGTGAAGCAGGACAAGCTGGTAAGAGCGGATTTTCATTAATCATTTTACTTTTTATCGTATTGATTATAGTTGGAGTTAGCTATATCGGACTTAGCTTCTAAGAAAAGGCGTCCTACATTACACATGTAGGACGCCTTCTTTTTAATCCCTATTCAACAATCGCATACGATAACAATTCATCGTCACTTCTCCGAGTCTTTGCAGTAATTGATAGTTCGCATATGCGCCGACCGGAGCACCGATTATTGGTACGAGCTGAAGCATTTTTGCTAAATCGATATAGTCTCGGTACTCTGTTTGGAACTTTTCCCAGTCCATATGATTTTCTTCTTCTGTATCCCACGTTTCAATTGCTTTCCATATTTCTTTTCGGTGGTCGTCACTTGAAAAGGCAAGTTGGAAAACGTGAAGAATAAAAAGGCGCTCTTCTTTGTTGCTCGTATCAAATCCGTACAACGTTGCTGCATCGAATAAAAATTTAATTTTAATGCCGAGTAAAAGCGGAAAGTCAGCAAGACCGAGGAGAATACCGCCAGCCCCCGTCCCTGCTCCTTCTGCCGCTGCTATTTTTTTGTACTCATCCATTTTTTTACGTACTTCATCGTCTCGTCTTTGCAATGACCATGTCGTCTCTTTTAGCTTCGGCTTTATAAAGTTTGACCCGGCGCTGATCGTTTGCACCATCATACGAATCGTCTCTGTTAGTACCTTTTGTACTTTCGCCGGAATGAGCTGTTGCACCTTCGTCTGCACTTTCTTTGAGAACCGTGTCATCATAGAAGAATCTTTCATAAATGTAGCTTTCCACTGCTCCAGTTCTTTTATAACCTTTTCTTCATATGTAATCATAGGTTCATTCCCTTCAATTTAAACGCTCAATGCGCTTCGCCCCGTATTGGTAAACGAAACCGATACTAAATAATATGCTTACGATAAGTAAAATTCCTGTCATCATGAAATCTTTCGTTGCTAGTGCAAATATAACTGTAAAGATTACGCTCCCGATGATTAGAATCGCGTTTAATAAAGTAAGAAAATCTTTCTTCTTCTCTTCTCCCCCTACCGGATACAAATCAAGCCAAATCTTCATGCGGTGATGTTTCCATAAAGTTAAGAGCTGATAACCGATTAAGTATAGGAAAATAAGGCTTACGATAAATCGTCCATATAAAAACGGAATGAAGTACAAAATAACTCCTCCAAGAGCGAGCAAACGCACATATAATCCAAAATAGTTACCTGATCTTAAAAACGTTCTCGTATATAAGTATAAATATGTACGCTTTTCACCAATCATCGAAAGAATGAAATCGAGCCATTTTCTGCGTGCTACTCTTTCTTTTAATGCTGGTACATCAACGAACATGTTCGCGATGCGGTACAGCAGCATCATCTTCTTACCTTCTTCAGAAATTAAATACTCCCAGTTTAGTGGCTTTCCCTTTACCATTTGATGCATGATAGCAAGGTATAACACCATGAGAAGGACGATTCCACCAATGAAAAGAACTGAAGTACGTTCTACAAGGAAATATACAAATAAACCGTTTAGGATAAAACGAATGAACCAATCCGCTCTTTGTATATTTTGATCTGTTAAAAATGACTTTTCCCATGCTACGAATAAGTTCCACGCTTTTACGATGACAAACGCGAGTACAATCCATATGTAAGCCGCTCCTGTTTGTTTCATTTGCTGGAAGTATAACGGAGCAAGCGCTGCCGCTACAATTGCGATTATGTACAACTGAATCATAAACGTAAAAAGAAACGCCTTTGTAAAGTATGGTTTTAATTTTTGTTCAACTGGCAGCAAGTAAACGAGATCCGCTTCTTTTAATAACGTTTGAATGGATCCAGCCGTTAACACGAGTCCAATTAATACTGCCATTACGAGCGCCGCCGGAAACGAAGGTGTTAACGTTTGTAACCATTGCTGGTAATAATACGCTCCCGCACCAATGATGAACACGAAAATAAATTTCAAATGATCATTAAATACGTATTTACTATATGTACGAACTTCTTTTAGAAAGTGACGAAATCGTTCTTTCCATAACGCTGTGCTATTCATAATCTTCTTCCTTTGTTAGCGCGATGTAAATATCATCTAACGTTGCACCTGGCATATTAAACTGTGATTGCAGTTCAGATAGCGTTCCCTTCGCTCTTACTTCACCTTGATGCAAAATAATGAACGAATCACAATAACGCTCTGCCGTCGCTAAAATATGTGTGCTCATTAAAATACCGGCACCACTCTTTTTCATTTGGTCCATCATTTGAAGAAGGGATTGAATCGCTAACGGATCTAATCCAACGAAAGGTTCATCTACTATGTAAAGAGATGGCTCCACTAAAAATGCGCTCATAATCATTACTTTTTGTTTCATTCCTTTTGAGAAATGAGATGGAAACCATTTTAAACGATTTTTCATACGAAACTCTTGTAGTAGTTGTCCTACACGTTCTTCATATTGTTTTTCATCAATGCCATACGCCATAGCTGTTAATTTCAAATGCTCTTCTAACGTTAATTCATCATATAATACTGGCGTTTCCGGAATGAATGAAAAGCTAGAACGGTACGCTGTCATATCATCACGAATTGTTTTCCCATTAATTGTGACAGTTCCTTTTTTCGGTTCCATTAAACCGATAATATGTTTAATCGTCGTACTTTTACCAGCTCCATTTAAACCGATTAAGCCGACAAGTTCGCCTTTATTAACAGAGAACGAAACGTCTTTTAATACAGGTCGTTTCGTATATCCTCCTGTAACATTTTCTACACGCAATAACTCGCTCATACGACACCACTTTCTTCATTAGTATTCATTCTATATTCATCTTACCAAAAATTATGCTGTACTACATAGTATCCATGTACTCAAAAAAAATTTTTAAATTTATTAGCATATATTTTTCCGAAAGCGGACATCATAATTATTGAAGAAGGAACACATTGAAAAAGCAACCACCAATTGATGAGTACAACAACATAGTGAAGTCATCATGAAATGGGGTGTCCAAGTTGGACAATGAAATTTACACATAACCAGATTATTTGTTTCATTTTCGAAACGGGGTGTCTCTGAAAGAGCATATACTGTTTTAAAAAATAAACAATTTCATTTTAAAAAAGATTGCAATTCATTTCACTTGAAAATGGGGTGTCTACGGCAGAAACTTTAGCCGATTTACCGTGCATTTCTTAAATAAATGAGGTGTCTGCGAAACGTAAATTACGATAATGCTTTTTCAATCCCTCTTCAGAAAACAGGAAGCTGAGTCAGCTTCCTGTTTTTCGTGTTTGTTCTCTTATATAATTATGGTAAAATACGGCTAAGGATATTTGAAAGGATGAGATCAATGAATCATACAGCAGACAATTGTATTTTTTGTAAAATCATTGACGGGCAAATCCCTTGCTCAAAAGTATACGAAGATGAACATGTGCTTGCATTTTTAGATATTAGTCAAGTAACAAAAGGACATACTCTTGTTATTCCAAAAGTTCACAAACAAGACATTTTTGCGTTAACGCCAGAAATCGCATCACACATTTTTTCTGTCGTTCCAAAAATCGCAAATGCGATTAAAGCAGAGTTTAATCCAATTGGCTTTAACCTACTTAACAATAACGGTGAAAAAGCTGGACAAACTGTGTTCCACTTCCACCTTCATTTAATTCCACGCTACGGTGAAAAAGATGGTTTCGGTGCTGTTTGGAAATCACACCAAAATGAATACACTATGGAAAATTTACAAAACATCGCAAGTACAATTGCAAATAGTGTGAAATAATGACACTATAAGAAGGCGTAATACATAACAAGCCAGTTCCCTGAAGTCATCAAATTCCGCATGGCTTGTTTCTTTACTTAAAATGCTCAGGGATGATTGTTTGTGCATAGCACATATAAGAAAGATATGCATATTTTTCCCATCATGAATACGAACAAAAAATAAGGAGGTCTCCTTTTATGTCAAAAGCTAAATCCTTTATTACAGGTGTTATTTGCGGCGGAGCAGTTGCTGGACTAGCTGTTCTTTTCTCAACTCCTTCTTCTGGTAAAGACATGCGCGACAAGTTAAAAGAAAAAGGAAATGATATTAAAAAGACTTTAGCTGATATTACAGCTGATACGAAATTATTAAAGCGTCAAATTATTGAAACTGCTTCAGAAGGTAAAGAAGTGTTTCAAGAATTAAAAGATGACATGCAAGACACGCTTTCTAACTGGAAGCAAGATATTTCTCAAAACAAGCGCCATATTGAGAAAGAAATTTTGGACATCCAAAAGTCAATTGAGAAACTACAAGAAGCTGTTCCAGAAAAAGCGTAAACAAATTCCTGCTTAGTTTTTTGCATATAACAAATATTTTTTATATAAATTGACCTTGACACGGCATATCATATAGATATGCCGTGTTTTTATGCATTTACAATATATGTTATCACTTAACATGTAAGGACAACGTATGTATTCACGACTCATAAAACGCTTCCATAGTTATGCATGATTTGTATAGAATGTCATTTTTCCGAAAAATTTTCACAATTCTCACAAAAAGACTTTATTAATTTTTATTTTACTGGCATAATAGATAGTAATGAAAAAAGAATGTTAAAGTGGGTGAGTAAATGAAAAGTGGAGAAAAAGATTACTCGGTAAAAGAAGCGATGATTTTCAGCCAACGCATTGCTCAATTATCGAAAGCGTTATGGAAATGTGTAGAGAAAGATTGGCAGCAGTGGATTAAACCTTACGATTTAAATATTAATGAACATCATATTTTAACAATCGCTTATCATTTAAAAGGGGCTTCTATTTCTGAGATTGCTAAGTTTGGAGTTATGCACGTATCAACAGCGTTTAACTTCTCGAAAAAGCTGGAAGAACGCGGCTATCTTGTATTCTCGAAAAAGGAAGATGATAAACGAAATACGTACATTGAAATTACAGACAAAGGGGAAGAATTACTACTTCGCTTAATGGAAGAGTATGATCCTGAAAATAATTCAGTGTTTAATGGGGCTCTTGCACTTCGTAATTTTTATGGGAAGTTCCCAGAAAATATCGAACTGATTGCAATCCTGCGTAACATTTACGGACAAGACTTTATCGATATTTTTGAGAAATCATTAGAAGATATTGAAGAGAACTTTACAGAATCCGATCAAAAGTTAGTTAAGAAATAATCTATTTATTTTTTCGCAATCATGCTTAAGAATTCATTCATAAGCGGCTTAAATAAACCTTGTTTTGCTAGCGCTTCCGCAGTTTCGTGTACTTCGAGCTGATGTGGAAGCGCTTTTTCAAATTGATCTAACAGCGCATCGAACAAAAGAAGCCCTTCTGCTTTCTCCACTACATATTGATCGTTCAGTTTTTCACAAAGATTTAGTATACGTTCAATATCTTTTTTACGAGCTTTTTTCTTTATGATCAAAGAATAAAATGGACACTTCTCTTCATCAATCATTTTAAATAATAAGTCTACATAGTATTCAGCTTGTTCTAATCTTCTAACAACGTCCATTTTCTCCCTCACTTTCTAACACAAAGTCTTCTATTTCTGAATTTTGTAACACGAACAAAATATCGTGTGATACAATATATGTATATGTATTTTAGCCAAAAGGAGGTCTCGCCTCATGACACTTATAACAGTTGTTTTTGTCGCATTCGCACTTCTTGTTATATTTTACACGAATTTCATGACACATACACTGTGTGAACGAAAACAAATAGCTGCGAGCCGCCAGCCCGGTGTCTTTCGGGTTATTAATGTATGTATAACAATTTTATTAATTTCTAGTTATATAGAAATTATATTTCATGGAAAGTGAGGAAGGAAAGCCCCTTCCTCACTTTTTTCCTCTATAAGCAAATTATACCTACAATAACCAATAAAATAAACAGTACAAGTAATAAAATAAGTTGAGAATTCATCCCCATCCCCTCCTCTATTCTGTATATGCGGCATACGCCCAATATGGCACACTTTCAAAATCTGACACGTACTGGTTAATTTTTCTTTATCAATATGAAAATGCGTCGAAATATGATATATTAAATTTTGTACATATTGCTTATACTATAGAACAAAACATTCATCAAAACTTTATCCTCAGCCACGGTAAGCCCTGTTAAGCGCGCTTTACCAATATAAAAAAGCAAAAGTATCAGTGAGACTTAATCGGGCTCTTATGAATGAAAATTCATCGGTGTAGGATAAATTAAAAATACATAATAGTAGGAGTGTTTATCGAATGAAGAAAGCTATGCTTGCCTTAGCCGCAACAAGTGTAATCGCATTATCAGCATGTGGAACATCATCATCAGACAAAATTGTTACATCTAAAGCTGGTGACATTACAAAAGAAGAATTCTACGAACAAATGAAAAATTCACAAACTGGTAAACAAACACTAAATAACATGGTTATGGAAAAAGTACTTATTAAAAACTACAAAGTTGAAGACAAAGATGTAGACAAAAAGTTCGATGAAATGAAAAAACAATACGGTGATCAATTCGATACACTAATGAAACAACAAGGTATTAAAGAAGAAACTATTAAAAATAGTGTGCGTGCTCAATTAGCTCAAGAAAAAGCGGTTGAACAATCGATTACTGATAAAGATGTAAAAGCAAAATTCGAGGATTATAAAAAAGAAATTAAAGCAAGTCATATCCTTGTAAAAGATGAAGAAACTGCTAAAAAGGTGAAAGATGAACTTGCTCAAGGTAAATC
Organism: Bacillus cereus group sp. BceL291; assembly: GCF_051776705.1. Lineage (NCBI taxonomy): Bacteria > Bacillati > Bacillota > Bacilli > Caryophanales > Bacillaceae > Bacillus > Bacillus cereus group sp. BceL291. Next base: position 122,534 of record NZ_JBPWAP010000007.1, read on the forward strand.
TTTCGAAGAATTAGCAAAACAATACTCTGAAGATACAGGCTCAAAAGAAAAAGGTGGCGACTTAGGATTCTTCGGACCAGGAAAAATGGTAAAAGAATTTGAAGAAGCAGCTCAAAAGTTGAAAAAAGGTGAAGTAAGCGAACCTGTAAAAACACAATTTGGTTACCATATTATTAAAGTAACTGATAATCACGCAGATGCAACTTTCGATAAAGCAAAAGCTGATATTAAAAAAGCACTAGTTCAAGAAAAAACACAAGATGCTCAATTTATGAACGATCTTATGATGAAAGAAATCAAAAAAGCTGACGTAAAAGTTGACGATAAAGATTTAAAAGATCTTTTCAAAGAGCAAAAAGCTGACGATAAAAAAGACGAAAAGAAATAATGAAGTAAAAAGCTTGGGCTTAGGCCCGAGCTTTTTTTATCCCCTCTTCTCCCGGTAGTTAATCTAGATTCGGTAAATGAAATTATATCAGTGATTTTTCAAATATATCGACCGCAACTCCAATTATATCGGCGATTTTCAAAATATATCGGCGCAACTCCAATTATATCAGCGATTTCCGAAATATATCGACTTACCGACAAAAAACGACAACAAGCGTGACTCCTCTTCAAACACAAAAAAACCTTGATCCACGCCACGTAGAACCAAGGTTTATCTTATTATGATTGATTAAATGAAAAAACTATGTTAAATTAGAACAGAAACACGTTTTACAAAATAAAAGGAACGTATTTATCCGTATCTTAATTTTACACCAAAACACATCTTCAGTCAACCTCTATTTTTCACTTTTAAAGGAGTGCTTACCGTATGAACAAAAAACTTGATCTAGAGCAAAAAAGATTGGATACCGTAATCGAGACAATTACGGAGCAAATTGATAAACTGGAAAATGAAACTGGCAGACGCCGAGCAGAAGTAATCAATATTCGTAAACACTTTTGGGATGATGTGAAAGTGAACACGGATACTTTTGATGATTATCTTGAAACAGTTATCAACTTGAGACAACAAGCTCAGTCACTAGCTGTCACACAAATTACCCATAAGCACACCTTTAATCGACTTGCCGCATTAAGACGCATGCATAAAGCACCTTATTTCGGACGAATTGATTTCAAAGAAGAAGGAGAATCTGCCGCGGATCAAATTTATATCGGCGTCGCTACACTTACTGATGCAAGCGGAGAAAACTTCCTTATATATGACTGGCGCGCACCTATTTCGAGTGTGTACTACGATTATCCACCAGGACCGGCTGAATACAGTACACCAGGCGGCGTAATCCACGGTAATGTGGAGAAAAAATTACAATACATTATTCAAAATGGCGAGATTGATTCTATGTTCGATACGAGCCTTACAATTGGTGATGAAATCTTGCAGCAAGCGCTCGGAAAAGGTACGAATAAACATATGCAGAGCATCGTTGCTACAATTCAGCGCGAGCAAAATGAAATTATTCGTCACGATGAAGGCCGACTCCTTATCGTGCAAGGAGCTGCTGGTAGTGGTAAAACGTCAGCTGCCCTGCAACGAATCGCCTACTTACTATATAAATATCGCGAATGGTTAAAAGCAGATCAAATTATTCTCTTCTCCCCTAACTCTATGTTCAACAGCTACGTTTCTAACGTACTACCTGAACTCGGCGAAGAAAATATGCAGCAAGTGACTTTCCAAGAATATTTAAACCATAGACTGAGTAAGTCATTTGACGTTGAAGATCCTTATGAACAATTAGAATATATGTTAACTGAAACGAATAATCCTACCTATAAAACGAGAAATGCGAGCATTCGATTTAAGGCATCTACTCAATTTTTCGAGATGATTAGAGCGTACAGACAATCTCTTGAATCTTCAGGCATGCTATTTAGAGGAATGAAATTTAGAGGAAAACTGATTGTTTCTGCGAAAGAAATTACAGAACAATTTTACAATACCGACTCCTCCCTCCGCTTCCATAGTCGAATTGAGAAGTTAACGGATTGGCTAAACAAGCAAATAGATGCACTTGAAAAAGCAGAACTGAAAAAGCCTTGGGTAGAAGAAGAAATTGAATTACTTAGTAAAGATGAATACCAAAAAGCTTATAAATATTTACAGAAAAAAGGCGAGTTTGACGACAACTCCTTTAATGATTTTGAAAAAGAAACGAGAGTACTTGGACGTATGATTGTCCGTAAAAAATTGAAGCCACTGCGTAAAGGCGTTCAAACATTACGCTTTATCAATTTCACAGGCATATATAAACAACTTTTCACAGATGCATCATGGGTTACTGAGAAAAAACCGAAAGAGTGGGATGACATTTGCTCCTTAACAGTAAACATGCTTGATGAAGGAAAACTATATTACGAGGATGCGACTCCATTCTTACTTTTAAAAGAATTAATTGAAGGCTTCCAAACGAACAGGTCGATTAAACACGTACTCGTAGACGAAGCGCAAGATTATTCGCCGTTTCAGTTCGAGTTTTTAAAACGTCTCTTCCCTGCTGCAAGAATGACTGTACTCGGAGACTTTAACCAAGCGATATTTGCTCATGCGAGTGAAGCAGTGAATTTCAACACACTTACTAGCTTATACGGACCAGACGAAACGAATGGCATCAACTTAACTCGTAGCTATCGCTCAACAAAACCAATTATTAAATTTACACGCACTCTCGTCCCGGAGGGCAAGAACATTCACGCCTTTGAACGTGACGGTGAGAAACCTAAAGTGACGAAAGTATCGAATGTCAACGAACTGCACGAACGTATTACTGCCAAAGTTGCTGAACTACAAAAAGAGCAGCACAATACGATCGCAATTATATGTAAATCTGCAGCTGAAAGCGCCGCTGCCTACGAAGCACTTAATCATATCGAGAATATTAAACTTGTGAAAAGTAACTCAGCCGAGTATGAACAAGGCATCGTCGTTATTCCTGCTTATTTAGCGAAGGGGATTGAATTTGACGCTGTTATTATTTACAATGCTTCTAAAGCTGTGTACAGTGATGAGAGCGTACGTAGATTGTTCTACACTGCTTGTACGCGGGCGATGCATGAGTTGCAACTTTATAGCGTTGGCGAGGTTAGTCCTTTTGTGCTTGGGGCTGATTCGGAGAGTTTTGAGCTTATAATGAAAACACCTTGATAATCATCAAGGTGTTTTTCTCATTCTAAAAGGAATATCTTTACGTCGATATACACTCAGCACAATCCCCATTATAAATGCATGAAACAGAGTTGGTATCAAGCCGTAACTAATAAAGGGTAATGATATAGAAACACGTGGTAATATCCCGAGGGTCATGCCAACGTTACAAATAAAATGGATTACAAAAAGAGTTACTCCGCCAACGAGAAGCAATTTACCATAACCATCATTTATTTTATAAGCTATGTTCATTATTCTTACTGCAAAAAGAGAAAGAATCACGACAAGAACTAGCGCAAGTACATATCCATAATAGTAAGTCAAACTTACAAATACAAAATCAGTATGGACAGCACGGATAGACTTTATATTTTCATATGTACCAAACCAACCTGCTGAAGACATCGCCTCTTTTAAACGTAAATACCATAGATCATGCTCTGGGTTTAACATTCCTAAAATTCTGGCCATACGGTATTCTTTTACAGCAGACCAGGAAAGTAGATCCCTAATAATCAATGGTACAATAGGTAAAATCGTAATGAGCCATGCCGTTTTCTTTCCTAACTTACTCCACCAAAGCATAACAAATACCATCATAATGTAGATGAAAATGGGTAAAAGAATTGATATAGTTGAAAATAAATATAAAGAAAATACGTACAACATGAGAAGATGTATAAACTTTAACCTACTATTATTGAAAAAAGAAGCCCAGGCTAGAAAAAAGAATGGTATCGTCATTAAACAGTCAATTTTGATGGGGCCAATTTTTATTATCGCTTCCCCAATCACGTAACCAGTCGGAAAACATTTTATAGCTAACAAGATAAGTATTCCAATTGTATAAAACAGCCATCCAAACCTCTCTAGCTTCCGGTAATCAAGCAACATCATCCCAATGGCTGTTGCAATCCCAAGAATTACAAAAATTACTTTGTTCATTAGTAAATCATCCGTATGCCCAAAAGCGATTATTGGTAAAAAACCTAATCCCATAGCAGCTACTAATAAAATAAGTAAAAACCAATCCACCTTTGGCTTATGAAGTTTATTAAGTTCTTGCCCTAGTTTAATCGGACTTCCCATTTGTTCCACCGCTTTATTTTCAGCGACTTCCTCGCTCAAACCTTTTTCTATCCATGTGTTCTTCGCCTGTTTTAGGTGAAAATCTAGTTCCGTTGCTACAAAATCTTTCGCTTCTTTTGATTTAATATAATTCGTAACTTCGCTTACAAAACGCTCCCCTTTTTTATTCAATTTCTCCTCACTCCTGTACTAAGCCTTTTAATATAAATTGTACCTTCGTAGCATTTTTTTCTGCCTTTCGCAGCATCTTTCTTCCTTTATCGTTTAATTGATAATATTTCGCTCCTGCATGATCCCAGCTAGATTGGATCAAACGGTTCTGTTCCAGACGATGTAATACGGTATATAAAAATCCTTCATTTCCTTCGAATTTCCGAATCCCTCTCCCTCGTAGTAGCTGTGACAATTCGTACCCTGTTTTTTCATTACTGAGGAGTTGTAAAATCGCTAAAGAGATGTCCTCTTCCTTCTCGTTTGAAGCATTGATTTTTTCGCGCACCTGCTTTCGATGTTGATCAGAAAAACTCAAATGTTTAAACGTTGTATTCTCCATTGATTTTCGCAGGCCTTTTAATTGATCTTCCATTTGATTATTCCTCCAATCCTTTCTTCAAAAGCTCCTTCGCTTTTTTCAGTCTCGTTTTTATCGTATTTTCCTTTACGTCTATTACTATAGCAATCTCTTTAATTGATAACTCTTCATAATAAAATAGATAAATGACTTCTCGATATTTTATCGGTAAATTCATTACTGCAGAAGCCAGTTCACGGTCCTCCGCATTTTGAATGACAGTTTGTTCGACACTACCATTTTGAACCCCCATATAAGCAGCTTCATCCTCTGTCACGATCACCTTGTTGTTATACCAACTTTTTATATAGTCCTTACATTGATTAATCGCAATTCTCCATAACCACGTTTTCACATTCGACTTCCCTTTATATGTATGCAGAGATTTATAGCATTTCACAAATATATCTTGCGTTACATCCTCAGCAATCTCTTTATTGTTTACATATGAATACACAAGCTGCAGGACTTCTTGTCCATACTTGTTCATAATTTCATCGATAAGGAGTTCCTTATCTTCTATTTCAAACGCTTCTACCGTTAATTCATCCACATCATTTCCTCCTTCCCATATATTAGACGACGCACTGTATGAAAAAGTTTTATAAATACATAAAAAAATACGGATGGTAATGTCCATACCGTTTTTTTATGAATATTTATTTACTTCTTTTCCCCTGACACTAATGCTCTGCTTAAAAACAGGAATTTTTATCCATATATCTTGTTCCCTATTTTAAAACATAATACAATTAAAATGTAACTTAATAAGCTATAACTAGTAGGTGTGGCAATCATCTCTTCCATTTTGAAAAAGGGGGGAGGTGATAATATAATCGCGATGTTTATAATTAAATTAGTGTATGGTATCCTAACCGGAGCTGGCGTTGTCATCGGTAGAAGATACGTCGGTCCGTGGCTAATTTCTGTATACAAAAAAGCGAGAACCACCCTGCTTCGTGGAAAAGGTAAGGGCGGTTCTCGGCTAAAACGTTAATGTAATTGTCTTATAACCGCACCTACTACCACCACAATAGCAAGTTAGGTTACACAAGGCAGAAGTTTCTCAGGCTTCTGTCTTTTTTATTTTATGCAAAATTCACACTACATACTCTATCATCATTGTAACACATTTTATTTATTTTTAGTCAAGAGAAAAACCACCTAAAGGGCTCCCCTTCAGGTGGTTCTCTATTTTACGCTAACGCAGCTAGACTTTTTCAAGTTCAGCTGTGCCGCTCTCATCATTTATAGCACCAATAAAGACGGATTATGTACCCGCTTCATAACAGTATGAGTAAACAAGGAACAACACCTATTACGAATATAAAAAATCCTCTCACTATATAGCACCTATGTTTTCAGCAATACTCTATTACCATCAAACTAAATTTGTATAATTTAAACTACAGAATAGCAAGCTAATTTTCAAATATCTTCTTGCGCATTATCCTAAATTTATTATCTATTTGTATCATGCTTATAAATAAAAGATATCCTACCGACGCACCGAGCATATTTATAGCAATCCGCCACACATCAAAAACATCAGACAAAGTTAGTAAATGTAATATCTCCCAAACAAGAAAGGTCATAACATACCACTTACGAGCTTTCTTATAGTTAGTCACTTTATTAATCAGCACTGGAACGAAAAATCCGAATGGAACTACTAATATTATATGTTGTAAAACACTTAACCAATAAGTTGAGTTTCCCCAAGGACCTGGATGTGCAATAAAATCTTTAACTTGCCAAAGTGTTATTCCAAAAAGTTGTAATAACGTTTCTAAATCAGATATATGTAAAAATTGCTGCCAAAATTCAATGGGATGATAGACAGTCCCACCTGTCAAACTGCGAACAGAGTCAAATGTAGAAGTTGAAATAAACGTTCCTAAAAAGACAATAAAACAAATGATTATATAAGGAATACATAAAATTTTTGATAATACCTTTAATGGTCTAGGAACTTCGTATACCGATTTATTAATCTCTACGCCAATAACTTTTGATTCTCCAAAACTTTGAATCGCTTTATAAATCGCTTCTTTTTCATTCATACCTTGTTCCATATATTCTTCTTTCAAGCTGTTCAAGTGATCATACATTTCTAGAAATAACTCATCCTGTTCAATATCACTAAGTTCTGAATAGGCTAAAATAGACTTAATATACTCATCAAATTCACTCATAAATAACTCCTTTCTGACAAGCTTGAATTAATGCTGTTACACTCTCCCAAGAATTCACTTTCTTCTGCAATTCTTTTTTCCCTTTATCTGTAATAGTATAGAATTTCCTTTTCATCCCATTCTCAGATTCATTCCAATAAGATTCAAGAAACTCCTTTTTCTCTAATCTCTTTAAAGCAGGATACAAAGTTCCCTGCCCCATACTATACAAATCTTCACTTGCATCCTTTAAACTTTGAGCTATTTCATATCCATATGTATCACGTTTTGCAATGATAGAAAGTAATAAAATATCTATACTTCCCTTCAAGATTTCTTTGTCCAACAATACCACCACCTTATATACATCGTATAACAACATATGTCGTTATGCAATATAGTTAGAAGAATATTCCATAAAAAAAAGAACCACCTAAAGGCTCCCCTTCAGGTGGTTCTTTTTTTTACGCTAACGCAGCTGCTTGCTCTTGTTGATCTACAGGAATTACAGCATCTGTTAATGCTTTTTCTAATTCTGCTGTGTATTTCATTTGCTCTTCTTTGCTCCAGCCTAGTTTCGCAGCCATGTAGTTGATTACTGCTTCTTTCCACTCGTATACCCAGTGGATATTGAAGAATACAGCGCCTCTGCGGCGTACGAAGAAGTCAACTGGTTTTGCTGTCATTTCGTAATCCATTGCGTATACAAGAGGGATTAGAACGTCAAGCGGCATGTTGTATTCTTTCGCTTCGTCTTTATGTTTTTTCGCTAAGTCAAATAGTACGTCAACGTTAGAGCCGTAGAATTTCGCGAATTCTTCTGCTTGTGCTGTTGTTAAACCATATTTCGTACCTTCGCCAGCTTTTTTCGCAACGAATGCTGGGAATCCGTGTGAACCATCTACATGTCCACCAGAGATTGGCATATGTTTCGTGTCGCTCTTCGGATATGCGCTATGACCTTCTTTTTGTAGTAAGTTCGTTACGTAGTCTACTACCATTTCAGCCATTTTGCGGTATCCTGTTAATTTACCACCTGCGATTGTAATTAAACCAGATTCAGAAGTCCAAATTTCATCTTTACGAGAAATTTCAGATGCACTCTTACCTTCTTCATAAATTAACGGACGTACACCAGCCCAGCTTGATTCAATGTCTTTCTCTGTAATTTTCACGCTTGGGAACATGTAGTTAATCGCATTAATGATGTATGTGCGATCTTCTGTTGTCATTTGTGGTACAGCTGCGTCTTTATCATAGAACGTATCTGTTGTACCTACATAAGTTTTCCCGCCGCGAGGAATCGCGAACACCATACGTTTATCTGGTGTATCGAAGTAAATCGCTTGACCTAATGGGAAACGTTTTTGGTCAATTACTAAGTGAACACCTTTTGATAACTGAAGTACTTTTCCTTTTTTCGAGTTATCTTTTTCACGAAGTGTATCTACCCAAGGGCCAGCTGCGTTTACAATTTTCTTACCGTAAACTTCGTATACTTCTCCGTCTAGTAAATCGATTACACGTACACCGCATACTTTTCCATCTTTATATAAGAAACTGTCTACTTTTGCGTAGTTAACAGCTTTTGCGCCATGCTCAATTGCTTCTTTCATTACTTCAATTGTAAGACGCGCATCATCTGTACGATATTCTACGTAGTAACCGCCGCCTTTTAATCCTTCTTTTTTTACAAGAGGCTCTTTGTTTAATGTTTCTTCACGGTTAAACATCTTTCTGCGCTCGCTTCGTTTTACACCTGCTAAGAAGTCGTATACACGAAGACCAATTGATGTACTAAATGATCCGAACGTACCGCCTGTATGGAACGGAAGTAACATCCACTCTGGTGTTGTTACATGGGGACCGTTCTCATATACAATCGCACGCTCTTTACCCACCTCTGCTACCATTTTCACTTCAAGTTGTTTTAAATAACGTAGACCACCGTGTACAAGCTTCGTTGAACGACTTGATGTACCTGCTGCAAAGTCCTGCATTTCAAAAACAATTGTTGATAACCCGCGTGTTGCTCCATCTAATGCAATACCAGAACCAGTAATACCTCCACCAATTACGATCACATCTAACTCTTGTTTATTTACTCCGTTTAATACGTCTTTACGTTGTTTACTTGAAAATTTCATGGTAATTCCTCCCTTTGATAACGAAAAAAGAGACCACAAACTCCGCTATAGATTTCGCCTCTATAGCGCGTTGTGGTCTCTCCAAATCTCCTACCGAATTATTAACTTGTCACCATTATAACACTGTTTATGATTATTTGAAAGCTTTTGTTGCTTCAATTGCTTTTTTCCATCCAGCATATAGCTCTTCACTTGTTTTCGCTTCCATCGTTGGTTCAAAGCGTTTGTCCATATGCCACTGTTCTTTAATTTCATCTTGGTTTTTCCAATATCCAACCGCAAGACCAGCTAAGTATGCTGCACCTAGAGCCGTTGTTTCGTTGATCACTGGACGCTCTACAGGAACATCTAAAATATCACTTTGGAACTTCATTAAGAAGTTATTTTTAACTGCTCCGCCATCAACGCGTAATGTTTTCAGTTCAATACCTGAATCTGCTTCCATTGCGCATAATACATCTTTCGTTTGGTAAGCTAAAGATTCTAGCGTTGCACGAATGAAGTGCTCTTTCGTCGTACCGCGTGTTACACCAAACATAGCGCCGCGTACTTCACTATCCCAATAAGGTGTTCCTAGTCCAACGAATGCTGGTACAACGTATACACCATCAGTTGATTCAACGCGACTCGCATACACTTCACTCTCACTTGCATCTTTAAACATGCGCATTCCGTCACGTAACCACTGAATTGCAGAACCTGCTACGAAAATACTTCCTTCTAATGCGTAGTTTACTTTACCATCTATTCCCCATGCAATTGTTGTTAATAGACCATGCTCAGAAGCTACTGCTTTTTCACCTGTGTTCATTAACATGAAGCAACCAGTTCCGTAAGTATTTTTCGCCATACCTTCACCGAAACAAGCTTGTCCAAATAATGCTGCTTGTTGGTCACCAGCTACACCTGCAATCGGTACATTTTGGCCGAAGAAGTGGTAATCAATTGTTTCTCCGTAAATTTCAGATGATGGACGTACTTCTGGAAGCATGCTCTTTGGTACTGTTAACATTTCTAGAAGCTCATCATCCCACTGTAAGTCGTGAATGTTAAACATTAACGTACGTGATGCGTTTGAGTAATCTGTTACGTGTGCTTTACCACCAGATAGTTTCCATACAAGCCACGAATCAATTGTTCCGAATAATAGATCGCCGTTTTCTGCTTTTTCTCTTGCACCTTCAACATTATCTAAAATCCATTTTACTTTCGTACCAGAGAAGTATGCATCAATTAAAAGACCTGTTTTTTCGCGAACCATTTCGCTATAACCTTTTTCTTTTAACTCATCACAAATTTCAGCTGTTTGGCGAGATTGCCATACGATTGCGTTGTAAATTGGTTTACTAGTTGTTTTATCCCAGACAACCGTTGTTTCACGTTGGTTCGTAATACCGATACCTGCGATTTGTTCCGGTTTTACATCTGCTTCGCTTAAGCAAGTTGCGATAACTGCTAAAATAGATCCCCAAATTTCTTGTGCATTATGCTCTACCCAGCCCGGCTTTGGAAAATGTTGTGTAAACTCTTTTTGAGCTGAATGAACAATTTCACCTTTTTTATTGAAAAGAATTGCGCGTGAGCTTGTTGTTCCTTGGTCTAATGAAAGAATATATTTTTTCATATCGGTTTCCCCCTTATGCTACTTTTCTACTATTTGTATTGCTTCCGCTTTTTTTACTTGTCATATAAGAGATTGCTAGTACAATCACAGTTGCGATAATCACATAAATAAGTGCTGAATTTTGCTTTCCTTCAAATACAACTTGATGGAATAAACCTGCAAGTGATCCACCTAAAATTGGACCAACTACTGGAATCCATGCATACTTCCAGTTTGAACCGCCTTTTCCTGCAATCGGAAGGAAGAAGTGTGCGATACGCGGACCTAAATCACGCGCTGGGTTAATTGCGTATCCTGTTGTCCCACCTAATGATAAACCAATACTTACAATTAAGAAACCTACGATAAATGGATTTAATCCATCTGCAAATTTATTTGCACCAATTGCTAATATACCAAATACTAAAACGAATGTTCCAATCATTTCACTTAAAAGGTTTGCAAATGTGTTCGGAATTGCTGGACCTGTTGCAAATACACCTAACTTTGTTCCTGGATCTTCTGTTTCTTTCCAGTGTGGTAAGTAATGTAAATATACGATAACTGCCCCGATAATTGCCCCAATCATTTGTGCTGCGATATAACCTGGTACATCACTCCATGGGAACGCTCCCTTAAATGCTAATCCTATTGTTAAAGCTGGATTCAAATGTGCCCCACTAATTGATCCAACCGCATATGCTGCAACCGCTACCGCTAAGCCCCAGCCCATTGTAATTACAATCCAACCAGAATCTTTCGCAAACGACTTCTTTAAACTTACACCAGCACAAACGCCGCCACCAAGTACGATTAACAACGCAGTCCCTATTAACTCTCCTAAAAATGCTGACATAGTATCCCTCCACAATCAATTTAAACGCTTCCAAATGTGATAGAGGTAAAATGAATGGCCATTCGTTTTTGTCAAAAGAAAAAGACCCACAGCTTGCACGCTTCTATATAAATTTATATAGAAACAATGAAATGTGGATCTCTACTTTTCTCCGTCACGTTTATTAACTTGTCTATAATGTTAACCGTAAATGAAAGCGGTGTCAACGAAAAAATTCACATTTTCGTCACTTTTTTTGGTAATGTTTCCATAGTTCGCGTTTTGATGTCGTAATTGCTGTCGCACCAGCGTTTAAAGCTCTTTCCACATCTTCTACAGTACGAATAAAACCACCCGCTAAAATCGGTACACCAGTACGCTCTTTCACTTCAGCGATAATATCCGTCATTGCTCCAGGAAGTACCTCAATATAATCCGGTTTCGTCTTATCTAAAAGATTGCAGCTCTTCTCCATCGCACTCGAATCGATTAAAAAGATGCGTTGTATTGCCACAACACCTTTTTGCTTCGCCTTCATAATAACGCTCGCCTTTGTTGAAAGTAACCCGTACGGTCTAAACTCCTGACATAAATATTCCGTCGCATGCCCATCACTCTGCAAACCATGAATTAAATCCACATGTAAAAATACCTTTTTACAATATTGCTTCGCAAGTGATATAACACTCTTTAATTGACCGACATGAATATCTAAAATAACAATATATTCATACGAACTATGTAATAGCTTTTCCAAATCTTTAATTTGCCTCACTGCCGGCAAAATCTTCTGTTCATGAAATTCCATTCTCTATATCCCCTTCTTTATGTCATCCTATCCTTTATAGTACACAATTTAAGTGAAAAGAACAGCTAGTGTAGGGGATTTCTTTCAAATCTTTCCTCTATCTATATATTTTCTTCAACTTATCCGATCCCATACCACCTATAATCATGAATGCAAGGGGCAAAAGATTCATTACATATGGCGCATCTGCTACAATTGTAATACTTGCTCCAGCAAACTTATTTAGCATCCATACAACGATTTTTGCAATAAACAAAAATACTCCTATCATAAATAGACTATCAAAAAACACCTTCCATTTTGGATACGCCAATTGCTTACTATCTTCAATTACTTTCTGCGTCAATTCTTCATCACCCCTTAGCAGTTCATCAATTGTAATACCGAACAGATCACTTAAATGAATAATAATTTCAATGCTCAGATAGTTCTTTCCCGTCTCCCATTTCGAAACAGATTGCCTGCTCACATGAATTTTTTCAGCCAAATCATTTTGCGACCAATTTCTTTTTTCCCTTTCTTCTTTTAAACGCTCACTAAAAATCATACTGTGTTTATCACCTCTCTATGCCCATTATGTTCAAATAAATGATGAAGAGTAAAGCTAGTTATCGTTGCATTTCCTGCGCAACTTATGCGTTACAGCTTATAATGGCGCTCTTTTATATGTATCTTCCCTATACTATGCTCCAATAATAATTTCCCGAACAATAATACAAGGAACGGATACTAATAAAGTGAAACTTTAATCAACCCTCACCAATCGGGCTTTTACGGACAGCCCGCCCCCCACCTAACTTCTTTGCTTCCGCTGAATTTTGAGGTGGGGTCTTACTGCCCGGCAAATAGCGGGATAAAGACTAGATTAGGCATAAAAAATACGCCATCCCTTCTTATCAGTCTCCAGAAAGAATAACGCAAATTTTCATTTTTACTCATCATTTTTCGGACTATATGAAAACCCCGGATATTTCACAACAGGCCTCTTCTCCTTACGCAGGGAATCCATTACTTGCGGGCCAACATGTATATTACTCTCCACTATTTCTTTAGGAGTCAGTGCCATCCATTGATTTAACGATACATCTTCAAAACGATTACTTCTGAACATCTCTAAAAACCATAATGTTTCGGTACCTGTATTTTGAATATAATGCCCCGTCGCAAACGGTACATATCCGACATCGCCAGCTCTATAATCAAATGTACGAGCGGTACCATTTCCAAGAAACACAGTCATTCTCGCTTCCCCTGTCAAATAATATTGCCATTCATCATTATTCGGGTGCCAATGAAGTTCTCTCATTCCGCCAGGCTCAACCTCAACGAGCGCTGCTGCGATTGTTTTGGAAATAGGGAAATTTGTAGAATCTACAATTCGAACGCTACCACCAGGCGTCTTAATCGGCTTTTGTTTTAACAATTCATGTTTAAATGTTAAAGGAACTTCTCCTTTCGGTGATTGAATTTCCTGACTTTCAAGCGAACCTGGCACCTCTCCTTGATAAATATAAACTTGATCTGAAGGGATAGAACGAAAAGCACTCTCAGGTACTCCGAAATTAGCCGACAACACTTCTTTTGGCGTATGCGCAAACCAATCAGAAATAGCTAAAGTAGATAAATCAGAAAAATGCCCATCATCGAAAACGAGTAGAAATTCACAATGTTCCAATCCTTGAATGGAATGCGGAATACCAGGCGGAAAATACCAAAGATCACCTGGTCCAACATCAGCAATAAAATTCCGTCCATTTTGATCAACAGCCGTTATGCGTGCCCGTCCTAAAAGCATATACGCCCATTCCGCTTCTTTATGCCAATGTAGTTCTCGTACTCCACCGGCCGTTAAACTCATATTTACTCCCGCAATCGTCGTCGAAACCGGTAGTTCTCGAACAGTAATCTCCCGAGACCACCCGCCTTGTTTCAAAATCATAGAAGTGTCCGAGAATGAAAACTTCAAGTTAGGAACTAATCCTGCATCCGTTATAGGCGGAACAAGCATATTCGGATTTTGAATATCCCGCATAACATTACGAGGTCCAGAATCAATCGTACCTGCTCCGTCGCTGCGGATTGGTTGTGGCACATTCCCTCCCGCTTCATTAACAGTACGTTTCTTCATGATTACACTCCTTTTTCATCCAATTAGTAAGTAAAAAGCCTCCATCATAGTGTATGAATTGGGCTTTGGATGGTTACAGTTACTATGGAGTTACATCATCTGCCTATCATTATCGTTTTGTTCATTTCTCAACTTATACTAGTATGCTTAGCGCTTAGGAAGACAAAAAAATAAACTAGAACTAACAAAAAACCCTGTAAAATTTATTACAGAGTTTTTCACCAATTATTTATTGTTTTACATATCGAATACGAACATTATCGTCCATTTGATAAATTTGTAATGTGTTTCCATAACTAATTCCTAACTCTTCACTTACACCAACTGCACTTACAAATACCCCTTTAAATACTTTATTTTTAGTTGGTTTTACTACCGATACTCTTCGCTGCCTCTTCAAACAGTTTCGAACCTTCTTGTGCTTTACTTACTGATTGATGCATTTTACTTTCGTCTTCCTGATCTAATGCATCAAAGAGAAGTTGAAAACAATCCGCATATAGTTCCATCGACTGCTTTATCTTCGCCTGTTCTCCCTGTAACTCTGGAGGCGCTTGTAGATTCTTCAGCTTTGTAGCAGTTGCCTTTGCTCCACCTAAACTCAGTTGTACTTCACTTTTCTTTTGTTTGTATGATTTTACGTCTGAATCTGCTATTCCTTCAATTAATTTCATTGTATTTTCAATTTGAGTAGCACTATTTATGATATCTGCCTTGTACCTTTCAACATCTGAACCAGTTACCTTACCAGTTGAAGAACTAGAAGAAGTTGAATTATTTGAAGAAGAACTTGGTTGACTACTTGATGAACTACTGTTTGTACCTTCACCTTTCGCTACAGATAAGCTATCCTCTTTCTTGCCATCAGTTGACTTACTCTCTTTTTCAGAAGTCTTATTCTCTTTCTCTACCTTTTGCGTTTCTTCTTTCTTTGGTTCAGCTTTCTTACCATCAGTTTCAATTGTAATACAACCACTCAATAACATAACTGGTAACGCTAAACTTACTAATTTCTTTGCTTTCATGATTACTAATACCCCTTTATTTGTAAAATGTAGTGCAAACAAGTTAATATACTTAACTAATAAATTCCCCCCGAATAATTTATTAAAATCTACTATCCATAGATTCCCTGTATATTCATAATCTTTCCATATATAAGATTTTACAAAGAATTACATATTTGGTCAAAGGGATTTATGTAGTTTTTAAAAGGAAATTTACTAAACGAAAAGAAAATTTTAATCACAAAGAAAAGAAGCTAACAATAAATTGTTAACTTCTCAGCTTAAGGAAAAAATAGTATCTTTCCTTATCTTCTACTATCTAGATTGTAGATGAACCATATACCGCTCCCTCAAAAGAAAAAAGCTACCACCTAGGCAATAATTTCTACTAAGTGGTAACCTTTCAAAATTTCTATTAAAGCAATACAGAATCCTTATCACTATCCTGATTACGTTTCTCACGCTCTTCTTCTAAGCGCTTCATATATACTTCGCCTTCTTTTTCGATAAACTCATTATCCATATCTTGCTCTTTTTTCGAAGTATATAAAACCATGTAGCCACTTAGTACAATCCCAACAATTACAAGATACACCCACCATGGTAAAGTTTCCAAATCACTTCATTCCTTTCCTTAGACAAGCCTTATTAGTTTCACTTTATGAGGAAAGAATTGGATTTATGCTTAAAATTTTTATTGTGGATGCTTCGCGAAAAATGCTTGTACATATTCCATAAACTCAATTGGTTCTTGACGAAACGGTGCGTGGTATCCTTTTTCAATAATATGAAACGTACTATTTGCAAATAGCCCATGATACAGTTCACCATTTTTCCACGAAACACTCTTATCATGTCGTCCCCATATAATTAAAGTCGGTACCTTAATTTTATCAGCTTCCATCGCAATGCGGCGCTCTCGCATTTTCGTAAGCTGATCATAATGCTCTTTATCATCACGACTATTTTTTACTTCATTTTTATTATACTTCGTAATCTCAGTTACAGTTTGTAAGTCCGTCGATAGCGGTGGTACTTCATAACTTTCTTTTTGCTGGAAAGACTCTATCCCTGTAGCATCCGCCAAGATGAGATGCGTCACTGCATCCGGATATAAATACGCTAAATTAAGGGACATCTCTCCGCCCATTGAATGGCCGAGTACCGCAAACTGATCGTATCCAAGCTTCTTCATTAACTTATAATATAAATTCACTTGCGCAGGAAACGAATACTGAAAATCAACCGGCTTAGAAGAACGCCCAAACCCTAAAATATCAACCGCAATAATCGTATGATCTCGCACTAGTTCCGGATAAATATCACTAAACCCATCAGAAGAACCACCAAACCCATGCAACATGAGTAACGGAGGTTTCCCCTCACCAATTTGCTTAAAATAAATCGTCTGCCCATCAATTTGCGCCATACTCTCTTTCGTATTCAGCTTCATCATAACAGTATCTTTCACTTCTTCAACCTTCGCAATCGGCTTATCAACGAAGTTACATACGATAAGCAAAACAAGCACAATACCGCTAATCAAATAAAACTTAAACCGTTTCAAAGTTCCCGTCTCCTTTCTTGAGTTGCTATTTAAAGTTTTTACATTTTTTGGTTGTTTTATGTTCTCTTTTTAATTGTAACTAATACAGTTACAATTAAACTAAAAAAATATAACTCATTTCTATTACTAATGGTTATTCTGTAACTATTATAGTTACATATTTAAAGTAAGTCAATTCTTTTCTCTACATGGCCTGAAAATAGAAAAAGGGACTTCATGTTGAAGTCCCTTTCTTTGTTATTATAGTTGGCTTACTCCGCCGTCGCCTTTATTATCTGCGGGTGCTCCGCCTGTGTCACCAATGTTAACGTAGTCTGGTCTTGCTGGTGCTCCACCCGTATCTCCTCGACTAGCGTATTGATTAGATTCAGTAGAGCTGTTTAATCCTATGGCTAAAGCCCCCAAAATTGCTAATCCCGCTATTAATTTGCTAAGTTTTTTCATTATTTCAAAGCTCCCTTTTCTAAATATTTTTTATTCGCTTTATTATTTATATAAAAATATTTACTTGCTTTGATATGATTACCTTCTTCATAAAATTGCATTGCTAATTTTTCACTGTATTCTTTTATACATTCTAACAGATTTTTACTTTCAAAATACGAAATGCTTTCTAATACAATTTTCTCCATTTCATTTGCATTAGAGCCCTTATTCAATTCTTCCAATATCATAAAACGATATTGAAATTCTTTATTTTTTAATTCGTTACATGTTTCAATTCCCATCGCAATATATTTTTGCGCTAACTCAATTTCACCCAATTTCCAATACTCTTCAGCCACTGTAAAAATCGCTTTATAATGTTTAGGTAATTTCTCAGCAACTTCAGAAGCATGACGAATGGCTAAATCAGATAGATTTTGAGTACCATATAACCAACCTAAATTGTTTCTAATCACCAGAACGTACTTTTTATGATTTAATCTTTGGAATACATCTAAAGCAATATTAAAACTTTCTTCAGCTAATTCAAATTGCTTTAATTCCACGCAACATAAACCATATATATTTTCACATAATGCAACATTAATTTGGTACTCAGGATGATTTATAAATTCTTCTTTCGCTTTTTGAATATGGTGAATAGCTTTCACTTCCTGGTATGTATGATAGTAAAATTCACCTAAACGATAATTAAATTCTGCTTTTTCACAAGGATTTTGAATATATTCTAATAATTTTTCTGCCTGTTCAAATTCTTTACTAGCTTCCTCATAATTTTCAACCATTCTAAAATAAAGCGCTTTAAACAAATGATAATAATAAGCTAGCAAACCTTCTTGCGGAACTTCAAAAGGTTCTACTTGATTAAAGTGACCTTCTTTAATGGAAACCCAATCACTCAAAACTTGATATCTAAAATTCAACAACGCATGATAAAGCAATACATCCTGATCCACGTCCAACCCACTAATCTTACTTTCAATCTCCTCTTTCATTTCCGTGGCCTTCTCTATATTTTGCTGCAACATTACACGATACCAATCATCTAAAGAATGTTTCATTTGCTCCCGCGTTACTACATCTGCTCCCATACACTCGCATCCCCTTTTCTCCAAAATTACAAAATTAGGATTTTTATACAATTATTAAAATTGTATATTACCACTCCTTTTCTATGCATTGAAAAATAATTATCAGAAAATTTAATATTTTAATTAATTATACCAAAGTTTTCCTTTTTAATAACTTGAGAAATAATTGTCAGAAAACTTACTAGGATAAATAAAAAAGCAAGTAGTTCCAGCACTCCGCTAAAACTACTTGCTCTCCTACTTACTATCTCTATTTTTACTCTTTAATAAATTCCTTCGTACTTCTCACTGTATCAATTGGACGAACTAATTTTTCAATTTCTTCACGTTTTGGCTCTAGGAATGGAGGTAAAGATAATTTTTCGCCAAGTGTTTCGTATGGCTCATCTCCCATAAATCCTGGGCCGTCTGTTGCAAATTCAAATAAGATTTGTGGTGCAACTCTTGCGTATAATGATTCGAAGAAGTGACGGTCTACATAGCCAGATGAAGGAAGTCCAACGCTACTGATTCTCTCAATCCATTCTTCTAATACAGCGCGATCTTCTACGCGGAATGCAGCATGGTGAACCGTACCAAAACCTTGTCGTGCTTCTGGAAGAACCGTATTATGTTCTACAATGACAGAAGCACCGTTTCCACCTTTATTCACTTCAAATAAATAGAATTCTCCTTCTTGCGCAACCTCTTTAAATAATAAAACTTTTTCTAACACTTCTTTGAAGAAACTAAAGTTTGCAATACGGATGAATACAGGCCCTAAACCAGTAATTGCATATTCTAATGGAACTGGTCCGTTTTGCCATGGTGTACCTGATTCAATCCCTTTATCAAGTTCATCTGAGATTAATTGATAGTGTTGGTCATCAAAGTCAACGAAAGAAAGAATTTTCTTACCAAATTGCTCTTTAATTCCTGTATGTTCTACTTCAAGACGGTCAAAACGTTTCACCCAATATGCTAACGCTGCATCAGTTGGCACTCGGAATGAAGTTTTTGAAATTTCATTCGTACCGTGTACTCCTTTTGGAATACCTGGGAAGTCAAAGAATGTCATATCTGTTCCTGCACTACCTTTATCATCTGCAAAGAATAAATGATACGTTTGAATGTCATCTTGGTTTACTGTTTTTTTAACTAAACGCATTCCTAAAACGTGAGTGAAAAACTCATAGTTTTTTTCTGCACTACTTGTAATCGCTGTAACGTGGTGAATTCCTTTTAATTGGTTCATTTTATATTCCTCCAATGTGTTTCATTTATTTGTTAAAGTTGTATATTTTCTTCTATTACTTCTCTTCAATAGGTGCTAAATTCGCTTCAATCTCTGCACGCTGATCTTCTAAGAACGGTGGTAAATCAAGTTTTTCTCCTAAATGTTCCACATCTCCATCAACTGTAAATCCTGGGCCATCTGTCGCAATTTCAAATAGGATTCCGTTTGATTCGCGGAAATATAAGCTTTTAAAATAGAAACGGTCGATGATTCCTGAAGAATGGAAGCCTCTTTGTTTCACTTGTTCTTCCCAATAGGCAAGCTCTGCATCGTTTTTCACGCGAATTGCTAAATGGTGAATGCTGCCTCGGCCCGGTTTTTCAGTAGGACCATCTAAATATTTCACAACGATTTCTCCAAAAGCCTCTCCTTTAATGGACTGGAAAATTGCTTCCTCTTCGCTGCGGCTAACCTCTGTATAACCAAACATTTCTGTAAGTGTACTCGCTATTTTATCAAGTCTACGAACGGTCATTTCTACAGAACCCATTCCTTGAATTTGATGCTCTGCAGGAACTTCTGATTTCTCCCAAGTTTCCCAGTGCTCTACTTTTTCTCCGTTTGAAACGAGTAGTACTAAGCGAAGACCTTCAGCATCCTCAAATTGTAAAGCAGGACGATTTGCATATGTTGTCATTTCACTATGTTTCACATCAAATTTCTCAAATCGTTCTTTCCAGTAATGTAAGCTTTCCTCTGAAGGAACGAGTAATCCAATTCGAGTAATCGCATTCGTACCGCGATATGTTCTTCCTACTAATGGAATTTCAAAAAATGATAATTCCGTACCCGGACTTCCTGTTTTATCTCCGTAAAATAAATGGTACATTGACGGATCATCTTGGTTCACTGTCATTTTCACACGACGTAATCCAAGCACATTTTTATAAAAGTGATTATTTTCATTTGCATTTTTCGTAACCATTGAAATGTGATGATGCCCTTTAATTTTATACATTTTTAATTCCTCCGCTTCGTTTTACTAGTCAAGTGATGATAAAAAAATAATATGCTTTTTAGCTGTTCAATTTATTCTCATTATGTTTTTGTAAATTCATCTTAGTTTTTACTGAATAAATTACTTCGTTTTTTTAATCGAAAGCAAGTGAGTGTATGTTTTTCATATGACTCAATCGCTTTCGTTACTATCACTTTACAACTCAAGTGATTAAAAAGCAAGTAATTTATCTCAAATTCGAGATATTTTTTTATTAAATAACATTTTGGACTAAAAACACGAGAAATTCTTGGTTTGAGGACATTATAAAATTCATAAGTTGATGGATGTGAGATATCGCCAGCATTTTTGAAAAAAACACGCTAAGAGTATGCGAGATTTTATACAGTTTTTTCGTTAATCCAATAACAGACAAGAACCCTAAAACCGCACCAGAATAGGAATGTATAAAAAATTGCATAGATTGATAGAACAAAAAAAGGAGGTTCCCTTGTGAGAGTAGGGTTCCTCCTTTTTCCTTGCTACCGATAATAGGACGTTATGTTAACTGATCATGTATAGGATATTCATATAGGAATTGTTTCTATCAATGCTGAATTATACAAAGAAGGAGGCATGATAATGAAAAAAGAACAATTAATATTAATTGCTAGTCTTACTCTTTTATTTCCTGTCCTTGAATTTTTCTTCCAGAAATATGATTACTTCAATTTTTACGCACATATAGGTATTATAGCCATTGCTGTATCAACTGTCGTATTCACACTCCATTATATAAAACAAATTTATTGGAAATTATCGATCGTATGAAGAAATTATGAAAGAATAGAATTTAATTGAATATGTTTTCTATTACCCGTTTCAAGCTTTTCCCCATACCTTTTACTGCCCATACTAGTTTAAGGAACACTTTAAAGATAGCATCCCATACGTGTTCATTAATAAAAAATTCGTATACTTTCTTTAACCACTCTTTCGGGGATTTACTCTTACGTTTAAACCTTTGCCAATGCGTTTCTTCACTAGTTTTCATAACTACCCCTTCTTTCTTAATCGAATATGCTTTCTATTAGAAGTTTTAACACCTCGCTATAATGATGAAAAGAACGAGGTTTATCATATCTGGCAATTTAATCACTCCTAATTTTAAATTAAATTCATTATATAACGATTTCTAAATTTTTAGTTAATTACTAGTGAGAATTAAGCAAAATTTAAACAAAAACACCTATGTTATTTAGTTACAGGTTTTCCCCCTATAAAATCAACTATTTGCGTCACCAACTATGGGGTACGCGAATTACTTTGATATTACCTTTGAACGAACAAAATAACTCCTTTCGAAAAACAAATGAACTGATATTAATCAACTTCCAATATCGAGAATTATGTAAATAAGCTGCCCATATGGACAGCTTATTGTATTTTTTGCTTAGCATATTTTTTCTGAAATGCTGGCGGTACTCAATTTAAAAGTTGATATGCCCCCATTCTAGTGGCAAGATATGTTTTATTAGTTCTTCGTTACACCCATGCGTACTTCTTAACTATTTTATTTCATTTTTAATAAAGTGAAACTTTAATCAGTGGGGGTTTTCTTCACCCCCCACTGATTATCAGCCCTCACCAATCGGACTTTAATGACTTAACATTATGCTTATCTTAGGAGCGAGGTATTTTATCGGTGAGTGTACACAAACCATGTAATGCTTGCTGTTAATAATGCTGACGAAATCAAAGCTGTAAGAACACTATATGTTTGCCACATAAGTATTGTTGACCAATCGAAAGCACAGCACAGTATACTCAGGGCAATCGTAGCGGTCAGGAAAATAACTGTTACGGTTATTCTCTTTTTTGTCATTGGCTGCTGATCATTCGTTTTCCTTCTGCGTAATCCTAAGAGAAATAGCAAAACGGCCAATAGACAAAGAATAATTGTGATAGACGACAAAATGATATCCAAAAGCTGTGTACCGCTTATTTCATATGACTGAGTTAGATTGCCTTCTAATATATCTTTAACTTTTAGTACCATGTTTGTATTGGTATTTGCGCCGTTGCTCAGCAAGGAGACGGCTGTTCGTTCATTTGGCAGTATGACTACTTCGGTTCTGAAATTTGGATTGCCCCCAGTGTGTTCTATAATCGTTTGTTCGGCATTTACGGACCAACCTGCCGCATAATACATACCGTTGACAGCCGAAACAGACATATCACCCCTATGTGATTTTTCGATAACCGTGTGAAATATTTCGGGTATGTCCTGCACGATACCCATCTGTATGCCCAGCCAACGAGCCATATCTTTTGTATTAGAAATGATGTAGCCTGCGGGTTTATTCCCAGCATAATCCGGAGCTTTAAATGGAGTTGTCATAAAAAAGGAAGAACGGTAGCCCTGTGCCAACTGTCCAGTAGCTTGAGCATCTTCTTTATAAACATACGTCTGGTGAAGACCTAGCGGCTGAAATACCTGTTCCTTCATAAAGTCTTCATAGCTTTGTCGCGACACAATCTCAATAACCAAACCCAATACGTCATAATTAACGGTTCCATAGTTATACTGTTCACCGGGAGGGAACGCCAATTCAGCATCAACGAGCATTTCCACAGTCTTTTGCAACATATCCGGTGTATTGCCTTGTGGAATATTTTGAGTATGCCTAATATTTATTAGACCACTGGTATGGTGAAGAAAGTTATTTAGTGTAAGACTTTGCATATCAACAGGTTTCCCTTGATACTTTAATGTAAACCAAGGTAAATATTTTTGGACAGGGTCAGTCATTGAGAGCAGCCCTTGCTCTTCCAATAGCATAATACCCATACCGGTAAAAGCTTTACTGACCGAGGCTAACTCATAGAGTGTATTTTCACTTGCAGACAACCCCTTTTCACGGTCTGCATACCCTGAAGAAAAGTAGAACACTTCATCATCAGCAAGTATTGAGATTGACATTCCCGGCACACCTGATATACGACAGGCATCATCTAGCAACGCTTGTATTGCCGCAGATTGCGAATCTGACAACGCATAACTTTGTGTTGCAAATCCTGAGAATAATATAAATATCGTTAATACAAAAACAATAATCTTTTTCATAAACTCTCCTTTTTGGAAAATTATAAGAGAATAATATAAATAACCTCCTTTTACAACTACGAAACTAAATTTTAATTCATCTTTCTATTCACCTGTATAATATCAAATAATTGCGAATAGTTACACTTGATCGAACAGATGGATGTAATTTGAAACAACTTTAAAGAGCCTTGCTACGTAGAATGTAGTAAGGCTCTTAGCTTTTTAATAATCAAAATTCAATAACTTTATTATCATTATACAACAGCCCCACTAAGCGTATTAACACTTAATGAGGCCACTTTATTCACACTATTAATTATGGAACGTCGGTTTATAGAACGAACGATTATCAAGTGCAAAGACACGCTCTGTGTATTCGCCTGGTTTTGTGCGTCCTAATGCGCGGTCCATCATGTTCATTTTTGCATCTAAGTTATCGATGT
Source organism: Bacillus cereus group sp. BceL291 (assembly GCF_051776705.1). Classification (NCBI taxonomy): domain Bacteria; kingdom Bacillati; phylum Bacillota; class Bacilli; order Caryophanales; family Bacillaceae; genus Bacillus; species Bacillus cereus group sp. BceL291. The sequence continues at coordinate 146,926 of NZ_JBPWAP010000007.1, forward strand.
AATGCAGAATTTCTGCTTCTTTTACTAATGGTGGTTTTGGGCTACCCCATTCCGCTTTTCCGTGGTGAGAAAGGACGATGTGTTGAAGAATTAATACTTCTTCTGCATCGATTTGCAATTCGTCTGCTGCTTTACCAATTTCGTTCACCATAATAGAAATGTGGCCTAGTAAATTTCCTTCTAACGTATACGTTGTAGAAATTGGGCCAGATAGTTCGATTACTTTACCAAGGTCATGTAAAATAACGCCTGCATATAGTAAGTCTTTATCTAACGATGGGTATAGATTTGAGATAGCTTTCGCTAAATCAAGCATTGATACGACGTGATAAGCTAGTCCAGATACGAACTCGTGATGGTTCTTTGTCGCTGCTGGATAGTCTAAAAATTCGTTTTGATGCTTATTTAATAAATGTCTTGTTAGACGCTGAATGTTCGGGTTTCTCATTTCAAATATGTATTGCGTAATTTTCTCAACCATATCTTCTTTTTTCACTGGTGCTTTTTCTACGAAGTCTGAGATATCTGTTACTTCATTTTCATTCGCAACACGAATTTGTTTCACACGTAATTGAATACGTCCTTTGTAGTTTAAAATATCACCAGCTACTTTCACGATTGTTTCCGCTACATATTGTTTCTCAACTTCTGGTGATACGTCCCATAGCTTCGCTTCAATGTCTCCACTTGGATCTTGTAAGATTACTGTTAAAAATGGCTTTCCATTGCTTGCGATACCTTTTGTCGCTGTTTTAATTAACAAGAAAATATCGACTTGTTCACCAACTTCATACTCTGCAATTTTCTTTTTCATTCGAATTCCTCCACCAAATCAGTTACTTTTAGTATAGCACACTACAACTCATTTTCTTTACGCATATGTGTTAATTTTATAATCTGTTTTTCTGGAAAATACGCAAGTAAATGCGCATGACATGTAAAGAATATGACTTGTCTATCCTTTGCAATTTCCTTTATAAGTTCAATCGTTCGATTCGTCCTTACCGCATCAAAATGCACGAAACTATCATCAATAATAAATGGATAATCATGTTCGAATGTTTTCGCGAGCGCAAATCTCAGCGATAAATATAACTGCTCCGCTGTCGCTTGGCTTAGTTCATGACTGTAAAAACGCATACCATCGTTACGTTCAACGATAAACGGTTCTGCCTCTGACGGTGAAAAGATTTTACTATAGCGTCCGCCTGTTAAATAGACGAAATACTCTTCTGATTTTTGTAAAATACGAGGAAGATGAACTTCATGATAATAGTGCTTCGTTTTCGTTAACACTGTCTTTGCGGCCGCATAAGCAGCCCACTTCTTCACTTGTTCACGCACTTGCGCTTTTTTCATTTCCCATTCATGCATTAAATCGCCGTACGTACTACCTTCTTCTAAATTCGCAATTTCCATACGATGTTTCGCAATACGCTCTGTCAGTTCTTTCTCTTTCGTAAGACAGTTTTGGACAGTTGTAATTTCTTGCTTTAATTTTCCTTCATAACCGTCAGCTTCATAATGTTCAGCTAATGATAAACTCGTTAAACGCTGTTCCAACAGATCAATTTGCGGTAATAAACGCCCCACTTGTTTCTCTGCATCCTCACGTTTTTCCGCCAGTTTACCTGCTTCTAAAAACATCTCTTCATCTGTAGACTCTGCAATATGCCATAAACCATCTCGTTCTATTAGTAATTGCTTTAATTGTTCTTGCATAAACTCATATTCTTCTTGCCATTCCGCCAGTTTTTCTTTTAACTGCTTACAAGTTTGGCGCTTCTCTTTCTCATTTTGCATACGGCTTTGTGCCTCGTGTAGCTTACTATACTCCGCACTACCGATAACAGTTTCTAGTTTATGTTCAAATTGCGAAATCATTTCATATAATGAAGATTTTCGCGTACCTTGCTTCTCTAACTCCCGATATAATTGCTGCATTTTTTCAATACGCTCAAACGCCGGCAATATGTGTGCATACGTATAAAATTCAGGAAACATATAGCGCGTTTTATATGCATCGACTTGTTCTCCCGCCTGGAACGTTTCTCTCTCCCATTCCTCATACGATGAAACGACTTTATCATACGCTCGTTCCAACTGCTGTAACTTATAAGACTCGCGCTCAAATAACTTCCGAATCTCTTCATCTTTTTCTAACTGATAACGAACAGACATCGCTTCTTCACTTTGTCTCCCGCCAGCACTTTGCTGAAGTGTAAGGAGCTCTTCTTGTAATCCACTTGATGGATCTTTATATAAAACAAGGGCGAGAACAATCCCTACAAAAACAATGACACTAATAAATAAGAGCGGTCGATTGTCTATAAATAAGCTTGTGAATAAAATGCCTGTGTTAATAAGGAGTAACAGAAGACAAACTCTTTGCCACTGCTTTTTCTTTTGCTTAGCTGCTCCTGCTTTTTCCTCATACTTGCGCTTCATTCTCTCTGCGCCCATACCGATAAACGCCGCATCTTGGAACGACTTCTCTTTCTCAGCTAACGCATTTCGCTCTTCATCCGCTAACATTCGTTGCTTAATCTGTCTTATATTCTCTTCTTGTTCTTCTAATTGCTCCTGCGCTACTTTAAAATGATCATCAAGCTGTGCTTTTTGCGTTTCTAATTCACGCGCCTTTTGCACTGTTTGCGTAATTAACTCTTTCGTTGCCAAACTCATATCAAACGACAGAACTGTTTCCTTTTCAAAAGTAGCACCAATTTGTTGCTCTAGTTCTGCCAGTTCTTCTTTTATATTCGTAATACTTCCTGTCAAATCACGCATTTCTTGGCGTGCATTTTCGTAAGACATATGCTGCATACGAAGTTCTTCTACATAACTTTCTTTTTGTAAAAACTCTTCATCTATTTGAATCGAGGCAATTTCCGATTGCACTGTCTCAATTTTCTTGTGGAGCGAATCAACTTGTAATTGAAGCGGCTCCATCTTCGCCTTAATTGCTTCATAACGCGCCATTCCGTTTACAGGAAACTGCCCGCTCTCGTTCTCTAACACTTTCTCGTGCGCACGCTTTTCAATAACGAGAGGCTCAAGCGCTGCTAATATTTCATAATCTTGCTTCCGCTTTTCTGCATTCTCTTTTTCCACGCGAACAGAAGCAAGTTTCTCTTCACTTTCTTTTAACTGCTCCACTTGCTTTTCATACGTGCCAATTTTCCCTTGCCACTCTTTCATCTTCTCTTCAAGTTTCTTCATCTCTTGCAATGACACGTTAATTTCTGGTTTACGACCACTCGGCTTGAAGCGCTGGTCCATTTCTTTTTCTAGCTTTTTATCTAACTGCAATAGCGCATCACTTCCGACTGCACTTGCCGAAAATAAATAATTGCCAATATCTGCTTCGCCAAGCTGATGAATGTTTTGAAGGCCATGCATATCAAATGAAAAGACAGATTCAAATAAATTTTCATTCATCCCGCTTAATATATCGTTTAAAATTTCTTCTCCGCCCGTTTTCCCGTCTTCAAAATAAACGGTCACCTCGCCAGCTGCCGTCTTTGGCAATCGCTCAATTTTCAAACGACCGTACTGCTCTGTTTGCACAGTGATCGCACCGCCATACTTCCCGCCTTCTTTCGGCTCATAACGGCGCTGTCCTCTCGTCGGAAAACCGAATAAAATACTTTTCATAAATGAGCGAATTGTCGATTTCCCCGCTTCATTTTCACCGTATAACACTGTCAGCAAGGAAAGATCCATTTCCACATTTTCTAATTTTCCGTACCCATAAATATGGAGTTTTTCAATTCTCATTTTTTATCCCTCTCTTGCTGGAATAATTGTTCTAAAATAATATTTTCTGCTTCCTTTTGAATCTCTTTCTTCTCTTCTTCTGTAAAAGATTCAATACTATTACGCGCTACAGGAGATGTCCAAATAGTGCGCAATACTCCGTCCATATTAGTGAAAGCTTCTAACTCCTTTAGCACACTACCGACGAAATGATTTTCCGCTTTCAAACGTTCGATTTCCGCAAAAGAAACCGTCTCATTTTTCCACTTCATTGCATATACGAAATCTTTTCGCTCTTCTCCAGATGCTAAAATGTGAAAAATCTCTTCCACACGCTTTTCGTCGCGCAAATAAGGTGAAAGTGGGCCTTGTCCTGTAAATACGACAGTTAATAGCGTACCTTCCTCTTCTCTTCGGCATTCATTCATCGCAGTAGATATGCTTGTCATAAGTTCATCAACAGTGTCAAGTCCATCAATACCAACCTCGATTTCGTCCCATACAACATCTGCCGTATGGAAAAATGAACACTGCGATCCTTTTTTCGTAAGTTCAATAAGGTATGCACCCTTCTCGCCTGTTTCCTTACGATGACGACCTTGTATGTTCCCTGGATAAATAATGTATGGTTCTTCTGATAAAATTTCACGTTTATGTATATGGCCAAGAGCCCAATAATCAAACTGTTTTTCTTTCAACTCACGAATTTGAAACGGTGCATAGCGATTATGCTCTGCATCTCCTTCCACACTTCCGTGAAGCATACCAATATGAAAAGGCGCATCACTCATTTTCGTATACTGCGCTGTCATATTATCCGTTACCGCTTGCTGCAAATAACTAAAACCATAAATAGAAGCTAATAGCTCACCATTTTTATAAAATGATTTCTCTTCTACATAAGGCTCAGTAAATACATGAACATTTTCCGAAAACTCAATTGCTGCCCAGCTTCCCCCTAAATGATCATGGTTACCGTGAATAATAAAAACAGGGATATCGTATTGCGAAAGTCTCTTCATTTGCTCACGCACAAACACTTGCGCCCTCAAACTTCTCGTCTCCGCATCATACAAATCCCCAGCTAGTAATACGAAATCAACGCGCTCTTGAATCGCTTTATCAACAATACGCTCAAATGATTCAAACGTACTTTGCTTCATTCTCTCCCACACAGACTGCGTAACATTCATCTCCATCCCTTTAAACGGACTATCCAAATGCAAATCAGCCGCATGTATAAACTTTACTTGTTTCACAAATAACGATCCTTTCTATCTTTCAAAAGTTTCATTTTATCAAAATTTAAATCGCTGAAAACTAATAATCATCGAGAATAAAAATATTCTCGATGATTAAAGTTTCATTCTATTTTACCACGCAATGTCATATATTTCTTTGCATATTGTAGTATTTTATGTCAAAATAATTATAAGATTCTGATTTTAAATATTGGAGGGAATTTTCATGGGAGTATACGTTCTAACAGTCTTTGAAAAAGATGGTTCAAAAGCATTAGACGAATCATTCGAGGCGGCAACTGAAAAAGAAGCGAAAGCAAAAGGTGAATCTATCTTACAAGAAAAAGGATTGTATGAAAAAACACATCGCTGTACATCTACTGCAGGTAAGCTCGTTTTATTCCAGCGCTAAAAAAAGAAGCGTCATCCGCTTCTTTTTCACTCTACTATATCTTCGTCACACCACGTAAACACCACATCTAGAATACGATTACCGATACGTACGCGTTTATTCCATTTACCTGTTTGGATCTGATGTTGCAATTCTGCTTTCATCTTTTCCGTCCAGTCGTGAATTGTTTCACTACCGTCGTACGGATATACGCTTGGAAACTCTTTCTGCAGTAGATGCAAGCTCTCTGCATCAAAATGAAAATGGAAGAAGTAGTTTGCTGTAAGCGATGGTTCTTGCAATCGTAAAAAATGATCATCAATTTGCTTTCTATTTCGATAGAAAGTAAAGATATTCACTTTACCGCTAGTAATTTGGTCAATTTGAATTTCGTGCTTCTCTATAATCACGTCTTGTCCACCTCGTTGTATACTATCTTTAGTATATATGTCTTTTGCAACAAAGTTAACCATTTTCGCGCGAAATTCATTTCCTTCATTATATTACCTGTACCTCCATATGCAATCAGAATAAATAAAACAAAGTTGAAGGGGAGCGATCACATGTATTTCGGAAGCAAAGGTTGGTATGTAAAAGAACTTAAAAAATTAGGTATCCGTACTTATGAAGGTAAAAAACTAGAATCGTATCGTACGCATGTGTTGTCTAGTTTACTTGAGAGAATGAAGAAGGCTTCGGCTTAATAGAATAGCAAGAAGTAAACCTGAATATTGATAAATGATAAAAAACACCTCCTAAATTCGCATACTAAGTATGCAAATTAAATGGAGGTGTTTTTATTAGTTTCACTTTTTCAGGGGCGCTTCAGTTTTCATAAAATATTTTTTGTTTCCGCTGAAACGGATAAGTTTTAATCTCAGCTGTATCTAAATTTTCATTGAATAAATGAATAGCTATAATTTGTCTACAATCGTAAGTATGGTAATAATATGTTCCAGATTCCATACACATTGCACTCGTATAGATGGTATTATCTAATGTTCCGTCTTCTGTTATTACTGACCCTTTAGGAACCTCACAATTTGATAAGATATGAAAAATAGCAGATATCCCCTCTTCTTCGTTCTCTATACCTTGAATGTTTTGTTTTCCATATGCTGCCCGCACAAATCTTGATGGCGGGGTAAAATCTCCAGGAAGTCCCATCGTTCCTGAACCTTGGCCAAAAGCACTTAATGGTACATCTCCCCACTCCGTTGGCGCAAATGGCTGCGATTTAAGTCCAATATATTGTCTTAAATTTTGTAAATGCCAATTAAACTCCGGACTATTAGTCATCACTCCTAATGGATTGTCATACATTTTTAGTCCATCAGTTGTCGGCTCAAGTACAATACACTCTCCCCATTTATCTGCTAAAATCCAATGTAGCGGCGGAGTAATTCCTAAAACTGGTAATGGTATATCTATAAGGGAAATGTTATCAACAGATTTTTTTAACTCTTCAACAGAATTAAATTGCGTGAGGCTCCAAGCTACAAAATCAAATGGCGCTAAATTCGTTTTATGGTTATCTATACTGTTACTATAAGTAGCGAATCCCGGGAAATAGAGAGTGGCACACGTCATACCAGCTTCATTTACTCCGTCCGCCATAATGACCCTTCCTTCATGATTAATTCCCATTCCGACAACAGCCTTTTTCGCTCGGATAGTTTCACCAGTTATATTGTTCCACTGATAACGCCGAGGAATGATTATTACTTCCTGATTCATATCTAATGTGAAATCCATTGTTCTCGCAAAAAGATGTTGGAAATTTTTAGTTTGTAACGTCAAACTAGTACACATGAAGAAATCCCCCCATTTTATAGTTATATACACATTTTATAAAATTCTGATAAATACGTAAATTAAAAACCCTATTTATCACTAACAAAGTAACCATCCAAACTAAAAATGCTATAATAAACCCAATCAAACTAAGGGGGCAAATTACTTTGCTTGGAACATGCATTCAATTTCATAAGTTTGGCAATCCAAAAGACGTATTACAAGTTGAATATAAAAATATAGAACCACTGAAAGATAATGAAGTTTTCGTCCGTATGCTAGTTAGACCGATTAATCCATCTGACTTAATTCCCATCACAGGAGCGTACGCTCATAGAATTCCTTTACCTAACATACCTGGCTATGAAGGTGTTGGTATTGTAGAAAATGTTGGCGCTTTTGTTTCTCGAGAGCTTATCGGTAAACGAGTGTTACCTTTACGCGGGGAAGGTACTTGGCAAGAATATGTGAAGACATCAGCTGATTTTGTAGTCCCTATTCCTGATTCCATTGATGATTTCACAGCGGCACAAATGTATATTAATCCCCTTACGGCGTGGGTTACTTGTACAGAAACGTTAAACTTACAGCGTAATGACGTTTTATTAGTGAATGCTTGTGGGTCCGCTATTGGACATCTATTTGCGCAGTTATCCCAAATTTTAAATTTCCGATTAATTGCCGTTACAAGAAATAATAAGCATACAGAAGAATTACTGCGCCTTGGTGCTGCATATGTAATTGATACTTCCACTGCCCCGCTTTATGAAACTGTTATGGAATTAACAAACGGGATTGGTGCGGATGCTGCGATTGATTCTATCGGAGGACCGGATGGAAATGCATTAGCTTTTTCCTTACGTCCAAACGGGCATTTTTTAACGATCGGTCTTCTATCAGGAATACAAGTGAACTGGGCAGAGATTGTCACAAAAGCAAAAGTGCACGCGAACATATTTCATTTACGACATTGGAATAATGAAGTGTCACCATATAAATGGCAAGAAACGTTTCGTCACTTAATTCGTTTAGTCGAAAATAAGCAATTACGTTTTATGAAAGTCCATTCTACATATGACTTAGCGGATGTGAAAGCGGCAGTTGATGTTGTGCAGTCTGCTGGCGCGACACGTTTCTCTATAAGCGTTTAGACGTGAAGTGAGAGTGTTGCTGAAATTTATCTTAAGCAACAATAACTAATATATCGAGAGTTGGAATGAAAATCGTCATGT